>JAYVNR010000001.1:0-7973 GCA_043758305.1 Pedobacter sp.
TGGGAAACCACATCAGTTTGATGTGCATATTGATGACAATTTCAACATTGATCTATACCTATTTTAATAATCAGATTTCTGGCGCAACCGGGCAAATGAAATATATAGGGTATATCTCTCCTATTATTTTCCTCGGCGTATTGAACAGCTATCCGGCAGGCCTTAACTATTATTACTTTTTGGCAAACATGCTTACTTTTGCCCAGCAATTTATAATCAGGCAGATGGTGAACGATGATAAGATCCATGCCCAGATACAGGAAAACAAGAAAAAACCTGCCTCTGAAAAAAAGAAAACATCGGGCTTTCAAAAACGCATGGAAGATTATATGCGGCAGCAGCAAATTAAGCCAAAAGAGCCCCTGAAACTAGAAACAAAGGGCAAGAAAAAATAATACTCCCGAATTGAAAATCGGGCTAATTCTTAGGCAATGTGGTGGATATATGCTTTATTATCAGCCCTTTTTGCAGCACTAACCGCAATACTGGCAAAAGTGGGCATCAAGGGCGTAGATACAGATTTGGCTACAGCCATACGCACTGTTATAATCCTGCTGCTTGCATGGTCGTTCGCCATATTTAAAGGAAGCTTACCGGGCATATCAGCTTTCTCAAAACAAAACTGGATTTTTCTGATATTATCAGGACTGGCTACCGGGCTATCGTGGATATTTTATTTCAAAGCACTGCAAATCGGCAAAGTGTCGCAAGTTGCCCCTGTTGATAAGCTAAGCGTTGCAATTGCCATCATCCTTTCCATGATTTTCCTTGGAGAACCGCTTACGCTAAAAACTGCCATTGGGGCATTGCTTATTATAGGCGGCACTTTTGTGCTGATATTATAATGTTACATTTTTAGCCGATATATAGCTCTACATTAGTATTATAAAACCAAAATAAGATGAAAAAAAACGTACTGCTATTTGCTATTGGCCTTGCAACCATTGCAAATTCCGGGTTAAAGGCACAAAGCAAAACCGGTTTCCATGTACTTAAAAAACTTACCATGAAAAGCGATGGAGGCTGGGATTATATCAGCATTGATGGCCCTAACAATAAGATTTATGTTTCGCATGGCAATCAGGTAATTATACTTAGTGAATCCACAGGCGATTCCATCGGTGTTATACCCAATACCACAGGTGTGCATGGCATAGGTATAGCGGGCCCATTTGGCAAAGGATACACCAGCAATGGCCGCAGCTCAGACTGCACTATTTTCGATTTGAAAACAAGTAAAATATTAGGCCAGGTAAAAGTAGGGAATGGCCCTGATGCTATATTCTATGATGATTTTAGCAAAAAAGTATTTACCTGCAATGGGCAAAGCAACGATGCTACAGTAATAGATCCGGCTACGGATAAGGTTGTTGCCACTATCCCGCTGGGCGGCAAACCTGAAACTGCCGTATCTGATGGCAAAGGGAATGTATTTGTTAATATTGAAAACACCAGTGAAATAGTGCGTGTTGATGCTATTACTTATAAAGTAACTGCCAGATATAAACTCAGTCAGGCGGAAGAGCCAACAGGGCTTGCTATAGACAGGCAAACCGGTAGATTATTTACTGCCGGAGGCAAATTTATGGCCGTACTTGACACTAAAACCGGAAAACAGCTTGCTGCTTTGCCTATAGGCGATGGATGCGATGGCGTAGCTTTTGACCCGGAATTGAAACAGGCTTACACTTCAAATGGCGAAGGCACCATGACAATTATTAAAGAAGTTAATGCCAACAAATTTGTAGTAGTTGAAACCATTAAAACCGAGCCACGGGCACGTACCATTGGCATAGACCCAAAAACACATCATCTTTTTCTTCCTTCAGCAGATTTCCAGACGCTTGCAGCCGGCGCACCAGGGCGCCCTCAAATGGTGCATGGCAGTTTCAGGATACTGGAAGTAGGTAAATAGAACTTCATATTAAAATAAAAGAAAAACCGCTGGCACGCCTGGCGGTTTTTTCAATTACAGAGCACCAAATTATTGCTACTTTCGCCAAATGAGCAAAGCTATAGTATTTGGAGCTTCCGGACAATTGGGCCAATGCCTTAAAACAGTTTCAGAACAAAGAAACATTCTTCACATATCTTTCCTCCCCGAAGAAAGCGCAAACATCCTCGATGTTGATGGATTAAATAGAATTTTTAAGCAGGAAAGCCCAACATATTGCATCAATTGTGCCGCTTATACTGCAGTTGATAAAGCTGAAGATGAGGTTGAGCTTGCCCGCAAAATAAACAGTGAGGGAGCTGCTAACCTGGCACGCTTGTGCAAGGAACATAACGTTTCGCTTATCCATATCTCAACAGATTTTGTATTTGAAGGCAATACTCCTAAACTGCTATCAGAGACTGATGCTACTGCCCCTATAAGTGTTTACGGCCTCACAAAACTTGAAGGCGAGCAGGCTATTGCTCAAAATTTAGGCTCGTATTTCATTCTTCGCACAAGCTGGCTCTATTCAGAATTTGGCAATAACTTTGTAAAAACCATGCTCAAATTGGGCAGTGAAAGAGATGAGCTTAAAATCATTGCCGATCAGGTTGGTACGCCAACTTATGCAATAGACATGGCGGGATGCATCTTAGATATCATTCAATCTGGCAGCAACGCTTACGGTATTTATCATTACAGCAATGAAGGCGTAACATCGTGGTATGATTTTGCAGTTTCAATTTTTGCGATAAGCGGTACGCAGGTAAAAACCTATCCAATCACTACTGCAGAATATCCTACCAAAGCCCTGCGCCCGGCTTTTTCTGTAATGGACAAATCGAAAATCAAAACTGTACTGGGGATTAAAATTCCGTATTGGAGGGATAGTTTAGAGGTGTGTATAAGCAGGTTGTAATATTCATCTGATGACACTTTGATCATCGGATAGATTGCTCTATATCTCCCTGTTAAAATCCCAACCCTCTAAATAATCTGCAATCTTTTTCACAAAAGATCCTCCTAATGCGCCATCAACAACCCGATGGTCGTAAGATAATGATAGGAACATCATGTGCCGAATGCCTATCATGTCGCCAAACTCTGTTTCAATTACAGCAGGTTTCTTTTTTATGGCTCCAACAGCCAGGATAGCTGCCTGCGGCTGGTTTATGATCGGAGTGCCCATCACATTCCCAAAAGTGCCAACATTGGTTATCGTAAAGGTGCCATCTTTTACTTCATCGGGCTGAAGCTTGTTGTTCCTTGCCCGGTTAGCCAGATCATTTACAGCTTTTGTAAGCCCAACAAGGTTTAACTGATCAGCATTTTTGATTACAGGCACAATAAGATTTCCCGATGGCAATGCGGTAGCCATGCCTATATTAATGTCGCGTTTTTTAATAATCTGCGTACCGATAACAGAAACATTTACCATTGGCAAGTCTTTTATCGCTTTGGCAACAGCTTCTATAAAAATAGGTGTAAACGTAATCTTCTCCCCCTCCCGTTTCTCAAATGTGCCCTTCACTCGCTCACGCCATTTTACTATGTTAGTGACATCAGCTTCTACAAACGAAGTTACATGTGGCGAAGTGTGCTTGCTCATCACCATATGATCGGCAATTAGCTTGCGCATCCTGTCCATCTCTATGATTTCATCCCCACCAGATACTGAAACAGCAGGCTTAACATGTTGGGTGTTTGGGTTTTGCTGGGAAGGCTGTGCGGCAATTTTAGACTGAGCTTGAGCTTGCCCCGGCTTTTGAAGGTAATTTAAAACATCCTGCTTGGTAACCCGACCTTCAGTGCCGCTGCCAGTAATTTTATCCAGATCAGTCATGGAGATGCCCTCTTCTGCAGCCATGCTTTTTACTAAAGGCGAGTAAAACCGTTTGCCTCCTTTTTCTTCTATTACCTCTGACTTGATATTTTCTAGCTGATCTATCCCCGGTATAGCATCATCCTCAACGGGCGGTGCTGGTGCTGTGACTTCTGGTGTTGAGTATTCTTCTATTACTAAAGCATTATTAGCTTGCCCGTTTCCTTCAGTTTCTATTATTGCAATTGCATCTCCAACCTGAACCACATCATTCTCTGCGAATAAATGCTTAACAAGCATGCCTTTAACAGGAGAAGGGACTTCTGAATCTACTTTATCTGTAGCAATTTCTAAAACAGAATCATCTTCATTAATGGGCTCGCCAACCTGCTTTGTCCATTTAATGATGGTAGCCTCGCTAACACTCTCGCCCATTTTTGGAAGAAGCAATTCAAATAAAGCCATACATTTATTTTAAGGTGAGAACAGCACAAAAATAGGTTTTTTATTTAGCCAACTTCATAGTGCAACATGCTATTTCATTTCCTCTTTTAGCAACGTCAAAAGCATAATAAATGCATTTATTGCCGAACGTTCTATATTTTGCTTGCGCCGATTGCCAAACTGGAATTTCCTGGAAACTGTTTTATGGCAATTTGCAACCGCTATCCATACCGTGCCAACAGGCTTATCGGGCGTGCCGCCGTCAGGGCCTGCAATACCGCTTACGGAAATACTGTAATCACTTTTGTAATTTTCTAAAACTCCAACAGCCATCTCTCTAACCGTTTCTTCGCTTACAGCGCCAAAGTGCGCAAGCGTATGTTCTTTAACGCCCAGCATCGCCTGCTTTAATTCGTATGAATAAGAGATTGCGCCACCTAAAAAAACACTGCTGCAACCCGGATGCTGCGTAATTAAATGTGATATATAGCCTCCTGTACAGCTTTCTGCCACTGCCAGGGTCATGTTATTAGCATCCATTAAATCCAGCACAACTTTTTCAATCGGCTTATCTACTTCTGCAACTATATATTTTCTGGCCTTTTCTAAAATTTTATCTTTATACGCAATAATTTCTTTGTCCAGGGCTTCCCTATCATCTCCATGCCCGCTAAGGCGTAGGCGCACCTGGCCTAAATTTGGCAAATAAGCAAGTTTAATATGCCTGGGCAGTGAGTCTTCGATATCCTCTATCAATTGAGCCAAAAAAGATTCGCCCACACCTGCTGTCAGGATAGTATGGTGGATGATAACCGGAAGGGAGAAATGATTTTTTAAACGTGGCAATACCTCTTCTTCCATCAGGTACATCATCTCAAAAGGCACTCCTGGCATAGAAACATAGACTTTCCCATCCTCATCAAACCACATACCTGGAGCAGTACCGTTTTTGTTGATTAAAACCGTGCAGTTTTCTGGGACATCTGCCTGCCTTATATTCACTTCCAGCACGGGGCGTTTATATTTAGAAAATATTTGTTCAATAATTTGCAGGGTCTCCGCATGTTGCTTAAGCCCCACTTTAAAATATCCTGCAAGGGTTTTTTTAGTTATATCATCCTTGGTAGGGCCTAAACCTCCTGTAATAATGATTATTTCTGCCCGGCCTTTTGCTTCGTCAAGTGCCTGAAGAATGTGTTCCCTATCATCAGATACAGAGCTTATCTGTTTTACAGCTACTCCGATGGTGTTAAGTTGCTGTGCAATCCAGGCAGAATTGGTATCTACAATCTGGCCAATAAGCAGCTCATCCCCAATTGTTATAATTTCGGCTAACATCAATCAATAGTTATTATAGTAATCACGGCGGCGGCTTAGCTTTAAATCTTGTAAGATAGATGCTTTTACCCTAAGGTCTACGCTATAGCTTTGATAAGTCCCGAACGGAACCCATCTGATAGACATATCCCAGCAATGCAAATCGCGGTAGATTGAAAACTGAGTGAGGCTAAGTTTCCGGGTTTGAAAATCAACTCCTGAAGTATATTGCACTTTCCATTTTGGGGTTACGCTAAAATCGCCATAAAAATTCAATGTATTGTTAATGGTTGATTTAAGGCCTGGATTTGAATAGTAAAAGCTATAAGCTGCGCTTAAATTCCATGGCACGTTAAAGTCAACAAAAGCATTTGGGTCGCTGCTTATTCTGGCAAGCTCTTCGCTTTGCGACGCTGTTAAATTAGCTCTATTTGGCGTATTTTGTTGCAAATTTCTATTGCGCCTTTTTGCAGCTTCTGAGTTAAAACTAAAATCGAACGAAAGGCCGAAACTGGCAAGGCGGGCTAATTTTCCATCTCGGAGCAAGTATTTGTCTATATGCCTTCCCAATGAATCAATCTGGTAGGGATCAAAGCTGCCATTGAAGTTTATTCCGAATTTTTGCTTAAAGAAGGAAGTACGGCCATTAAAGCTAATATTAGAAAGGGGGAATGATTGGGCTGCCAGATTATAGCTTCCATTGAAAGACAGGCCTTGTATAATTGGTATTTTTTCAAATGCATTTGACGTATCGCTTTTTGATCTAACTTTTGCCTCTACATTATTGTCTACCGAAAAACCAATTGCAGCAGACTTGCCTGCTCCGGGGCCGCCATAAATTGTTCCATCGTAAATTGAATAGGATAGATCGCGAAGGCTGGAAGAATTTAAAACGCCTTTGCCCGGGGCGTCAATCATCCGGTAAAACCCATATTTGCTTTGCGAAAAATCTGGCCTGTAATTTAAACTGACAGATGGCGTCATTACATGCCTGAGAGCTACAAGATTGCCTTTTTTGAAATTCTTTATGCCGTATACTTTAGTAGTAAGCCCGGTGCTAAAACTATAATCGTACGCCCGGCTAAAACCGGAAACAGTATCTGTTAAAAACGTACGGGCAATTGGCAGGTAGCTTTTTCTAAACGTTTGCAAATACCACTTTTCGCTATAATTTACGCTGGAGTTGAACTGAAAATATTTAAATGCGTTTAGCGATAGGCTTACAGGAATGTTATGCTGCACCCCGTTCTGGAACATGCCCAGGCTTCCAGGCTTGAACAGTAAGTACTCTTTTGTTGTAATGCTGTTGCTGCCTTGCAGGCTATAACCAACCGAAATGCGCTGATACCATTTTTGTTCCCCTACCCTATTTTTACTATCAAATGGGCTAAGCGTGCTCATATTAAGGCTAAAAGACGGCAACTGCAGCGAGACAATCTGTGTAGAAAAATCCTGCGAATGAGATAAGGCAGAAGTAAAATTGAACAGCCCGTTCGCAAAAGTTTTGCCATAGGCGATGCTTGAGTTTGTTGTGTTGCGGGTTAGCTGGTCAATAGCATACGTTCCGGCAGCTGCTGTTACTTTATTGAAACTGCTGGTGCCAAAATTCACGCTTGCGCTAAATGTAGTGCCAGGGTTTGCTTCTGTGCGCTGGCTGTGAGTCCATTGCACATTGAAATCTTTTTGAGGCTTATATTGAGGAGTGCCTTCAACTCCTAACCGTGTAGAATTAAACCTAAAATTCATGCTTCCATCATATCGGTAATTCCTCCGGTAACGGGCTAACAAACTTGTTCCATAAGATCCTTTGCTGTACAAAGATCCTCTAACTTCCGCATCCCAATACTCATTAAGGCCAATATAGTACCCTAAGTCCTGCATGTAAAACCCTCTTGTAGCATCTTCGCCAAAAGTTGGGAACAAAATACCTGATGCCCGTTTATTTGTTTTTGGAAAAAACCCGAAAGGTATGGCTGCCGGAAAAGGGATATCTTCAATTTCTAAATAAGCCGGGCCTGTAATAATCTGATTTTGGGTAACAATGCCTTTCAGTATATGGATTCCAAAATGCGGGTGAGGCAAATTGCAGGTACTGTATATCCCGTTTTTGAAGAAGCCCTCATCGTATTCATTTTTCTTAAACTGTTGGGCTTGCAAAAATCCGCCCTCCACTTCTGTGAAAATGCCGTATGTTTTGCCTTTCTTGGTTTTAAAATTAAACACAAGCGAGTCTGTAGTAGCCGGAGGTTCAGATCCCTGCTTTAAAATGGGCCTGCCTTTGTACCGATTGGTTTTAGCATCGTTTATCCCGGAGGCATATACCATATTTTTACCTTGGTCAAGCCTGATAAAATCCGCATCAAGCTCAAAATCTTCATAACTGATGCGCCCTTTGCCATAGAGATAGACCATATTGTTCTTCCGGTCGAAACGAATTGAATCTTCTGCACTATA
>JAYVNR010000002.1:0-2529 GCA_043758305.1 Pedobacter sp.
AGGCCCAAAGAGCCAAATCCTTGTGCAACAGTGTCCGACTGCACATCGCCATCGTAGTTTTTACAAGCCCAAACAAAGTTTCCATGCCACTTTAAAGCAGAGGCAACCATGTCGTCAATAAGGCGATGCTCGTACACGATGCCGGCAGCATCAAACTCAGTTTTAAATTCATTTTCATAAACCTCCTCAAAAATATCTTTGAAACGGCCGTCATATTTTTTAAGGATGGTGTTTTTTGTAGAGAGGTACAGCGGCCATTTCTTGCTCAATGCCTGGTTAAAACACGCACGGGCGAAGCCATAAATACTCTCGTCGGTATTGTACATTGCCAGCGCAACGCCATCGCTCTTAAAATTAAAAACTTCAAAAGACTGCTCTTCCCCACCATCTTCAGGAGTAAAGGTGATCTTTAATTTCCCTTTCCCTTTTGTGAGAAAATCTGTAGCACGGTATTGATCGCCGAAGGCATGCCGGCCAATGCAAATTGGGGCAGTCCAGTTTGGCACTAAACGTGGCACGTTGCTCATCACAATTGGCTCACGGAAAACAGTCCCGTCTAAAATGTTCCGGATGGTGCCGTTTGGCGATTTCCACATCTGTTTAAGGCTGAACTCCTTTACACGTGCTTCATCTGGAGTAATGGTGGCGCATTTTATGCCTACACCATGTTCTTTTATGGCATTAGCCGCATCAATGGTAACCTGGTCGTTGGTTTCATCACGGTATTCCATGCCCAGATCGAAATATTTAATGTCCAGATCAAGGTATGGCACAATCAATTTATCCTTGATGAATTTCCAGATAATACGGGTCATTTCATCACCATCTAACTCTACTACGGGATTGGCTACTTTAATTTTTTCCATGTATGTATTGAACAAAGTGGAGAATATCGGAGTCGAACCGATGACCTCTTGCATGCCATGCAAGCGCTCTAGCCAGCTGAGCTAATCCCCCATGTCAGGGAGTGCAATTTTCGGGAATTAAATTGCAAATAGCAAGTGTTTTTGAGGATTTAGAAGTTCAAATAGAACTAACAAAGCCAAATGTACGTTGAAATGCTCAACCTGTCTGCTTACTTAAGTTTTATACCTATTCAGAATGGGCAGTTGGCTTATATGGAACTTAGCCTAAAAGTGCAGAAAATCTAAATTTGGAACACCGTTAATTATTATTACAAAGCAGAACATCAAAAATAGTTATCTGGCAGCTCCTAAATAATATCTAAGCCAGGCATCATTCGATGCCTGGCTTAGATAAAACCTCAAATTTATGGGCTAAAATATAGATTACCTGTAAATATGCTCTCCTTGGTTAGTTTTCCAATCATTCTCGAAATATTGGGCATCTTCATCATTACGAGGTTTTACTCCCATAACAATTCCACCTTCTTTAATCCCAGATTCATATTCCCTAGCCCTATCTTCAGGGATCCCGGAACCGATCAATGCACCAACAATCCCTCCTGTTAAGCTGCCTGCTCCAGCTCCAGCCAAACCAGCAGCTAGAGGCCCTGCTATTACTAAACCTAATCCTGGTAATGCTACTGCTGTACCGATAGCTGCTATTGCTCCAATAATTGCTCCTGCTGTCCCGCCAATTGCCGAACCCGTGCCAGCTCCTTCTAAGGCTTTGTTCCCAAGATCAGTTTCGTGATCGGAATTTTTAAAATGCTTGTCACGTGTTTCGTCAGACATCATAAGATTGATGTCGTCATCGCTGTAGCCTCTTGCATGTAGTGAATCATACGCACGCTCTGCGCTTTCTTTGTCTCTGAACATTCCAGTCATCATTTGACTGTTAGATGTGTTGTTTTCCATGGTATATAAGTTAGTTGATGTATGAAGACCTTAGTCTTTCTTCATTATTAAAGCTAAAATGGTGCCGTTTGTTTTTTAAAAAATATTAAGGTGGTTACCTTTCTTATATTTGAGGATTAACTTAAAAATCTAATTAAAAATCCCCATGAAAAACTTTTTTAAATTTGTATTCCTAGCTTCGGCTGTATCCTTATTCGTTTCCGCTTGTAATAATTCAAGCTCCACAAAGACCAATTCCGACACAACCAGTGTAATCGATTCAATGCCAGTTGATTCGACGGCTTCTGGCGATACTGCTGTAGTAGTTGACTCTGTTAAACACAATAATTAATTTATAATGCCTTGAGCAGTCCTGAAAAAAAGTTGACCGTTTTTTCAGGACGAGACACAATACCTAAAAAGCCTGCAATTGTAGTACAATGGCAGGCTTTCTTGCGTTAAAAAATTAAAGTTGGATAAATATCATTATGAATGCTATGGTATCAGAAATATTGAAATATTGATGACTTACATAATCATGAATTTTGGCAAAGCTTTTGTATTTAATTAAATGCACTAAAGCACCTACCTATGATTATTAAAATGCAAAACTCTTTCTTAGCATATGATCATGCTAAAGAATCTTTAAAAAACACTGAAAACCACACTTTAACCTATGCTGAAAAGGTTAAATGTGATCGTATTGCCACAGGTGCTATTATGTTTTTGC
>JAYVNR010000003.1:0-2513 GCA_043758305.1 Pedobacter sp.
TTTGCAGCAATCCTTTCCAATCATTGCCGCTTTGCGCCAGCACTGTTTTTTCCCAATTGTTGCGCACATACTGGTAATAATCTTTAACCGGATTGTTAGACCAAATTAAAAAGCTTTCTTCAGCAATGCGGGTATTATAAACCGGATTGATAGTAGGCTGAGTCAGGGTGTAATATCCTTCAATCGGATTTGAATCTCCCCAGGACTCTAAATAATGGTTATTAGGCGCTATTACATTGCAAAGAGATGCGGTTTCATCTTTTCGATCTGCAAATGAAACACGCAGCCGCACTTTGGAAAGTGCATCTTTAAATTCCTGCATGTTCACAAAATCGTAAGCCGGGTTGCTGTTCAAAAAGAAAACAGCATCAACCTCGCCACGTTTCATTTCGTTGATCAACTCTACAAACTCGGCATCGTTGCCAGCATACTGATATGATGGGCTGTCTAAATCTATTGTTGTGCCATAGCTTCCTAAAAGGGAATTAATTGCATTAACAAGGATTTGTATAGAAACATCATTCGAGCCGGCAACAACTAGAGCTTTGCCTTTAGCGGCAGCAAGTTCTTTTGCCGCAAGCATAATAGCTTTATCTGCTTTAGCATTGTTAGCAAGAGGTTTTCCACCACTAATGCTTCCGCCCAAAGCGGTATATAAGTTTAGCAATGCCAAGCCCTCTTCAGAAGGTTTTATAGCAATCCTGGCATCAGCGTTTGTTCCTGTTAAGCTCATCCCTGACTCAAACTGGATATGGCGAGACATTTTCTTCGTTTTTAGCGAATCCCAGCTCCTGTTTGAAACATACTGGCGAGTAAATTCTACTGGCGAGATCCAGGTACCAAGGAAATCCGCTCCAAAGCTTACAATTACGTCTGCAAGGTCAAACCGATAATGCGGAAGCGCTGCTTTGCCGAAACTGTTCTGGTTAGCCTGTATAATGCCAGTGTATGATACCGGGTCTGCCTGAACTAATTTAGTATTTGGAAACTGTGCAGTAAAATCGGCTATTACAGCTTTAGTAGAAGGGCTATTTACAGTTTTAGATACAATACGAACTTTTTTGCCGCCTGCCTGTATTTTAGCCAGCTCAGCAGTTACAAATTGATCCAGGTTTTGCCAGGAAGCCTTTTCATTAGAATTTACAACTGGTCCCTGCAACCTCGAAACATCATACAGGTCAAGCACTGATGCCTGAGCCTGAGCATCGATTTTCCCTTTTCCTATAACACAATTTGGGTTTCCTTCAACTTTAATCGGCCTGCCCTCTCGGGTCTTAACCAAAATGCTGTGCCCGTTATACGTTGAAGTGTAATAATTGGGTATGCCCGGAACAACTTCTTCGGGCTTTATTAAATACGGAATTGAGGTTTGTACCGGTGCCTTCTGGCAAGCTGCCAGAGTAACTGCGCCCAGGCCGAAACCTAAAGCTTTTAAAAAGTCGCGTCGAGGAGTGACAGTGCTTAGCCCGGCTTCATTAAGAACTTCTTCTATTGGGATCGGCTCGGCAAACTCGTGCCTGTTCTTCTCAACAAACTCGGTGGTTTTCTGAAGCTCTTCTATACCTTTCCAGTATTTTCTATTGCTTTCCATTTAAGCTATAAACTTTCGTAGTTTTTTAATTTTGTATGTTAATAATGGCATTTGCCACATTCCAGCCCACCTAATACAGCTGCAGTAATTTTTTCGCCTTTTTTCAACTGGTCATGCGCTGCTATAAGCTTGTCATAGTAAGCGTTATCTTTATGATTTACTTCAGTTTCTTTGTGGCAGTTTATGCACCATTTCATGGTTAAAGGCGACGCCTGATAAACCTCATCCATAGTTTGGATTGGCCCGTGGCATTTCTGGCATTTAACTTCCGCAACGCCTACATGCTGAGAATGGTTAAAATATGCAAAGTCTGGAAGATTATGGATCCTTACCCATTGTACAGGCTTCTGATTAGTGCCATATTGCTTGCTATCGGGATTATAATCTAAAGCAGTATATATTTTCTGTATTTCGGGTGAGGTTTGGCCGGCATATTTATCTGATGCTGTTACATAATTATGGCAGTTCATGCATACGTTAAGCGATGGGATTGAAGCATTTTTGGATTTGTATGCACCGCTATGGCAATATTGGCAGTCTATTTTGTTTATACCGGCATGAAGCTTATGTGAAAATGCTATTGGCTGTACCGGTTGGTAACCAGTATGCACACCAGTATTCCACATGCCCATCCAACTGGCAGAGCTAATAAAAATTACAGCCAGTATGATCACAAAAAACAGGAATTTTTTATTTTTTGCTAACTTTTTTACCCCGGCAAACCTATCAGTTGCAACACCCTCTTCTTCTTCTTCCGTTTCAATACCATCCTTTTTTAGCAGGATACGCTCCAAGGATTTGATCACACGGTTTAAAACCAGTATAACCAGAAACGCTATTACTATCACAGCAATTAGCCCAACAAGCATAAAGTTGCTCACATCTCCGGAACCTTCTGAAGTTGTAGCTGATGCACCTCCAG
>JAYVNR010000004.1:0-22700 GCA_043758305.1 Pedobacter sp.
TTATCTTCGCCTACCTTCCCTTTAATTTCATCCATCTCTGGCTTCAGGACACGCATTTTAGCCATAGAAAGATATGACTTGTAGGTAAGCGGCGATAATACCAGTTTCAAGGCAATCGTCAATACCAATATGATAAGGCCATAGTTCCAGTTGAAACTGTCTAGAAGCTCAAATACAGGCAGTACTATAAACCTGTTGATATATTTTAAGGGCCAATAGCCCATATCTACTTGTCGTTCAAGGTCAAAGCCTTGCGCTTTTAAAGTTTGGTATTTGTTAGGGCCGAAGTAAAATTCTAATGGATAAGTTGCAACATCCTGATGGTTATAGCCCAATTGCATATTGGCTGTAAATGATTTTACAATGCCGGGGCTTAATGAGGATGCGACTGTTAAAGTGCCTTTGTCGAACCCGTTTTTTGAAATCAGCACATTAGAAAAGAAATGTTGCTTGAAAGAAACCCACTGGATTTTGCCATCTTCTCCTAAATCTTTTTTATCATCTTTTGCTGTGGCTAAATGGTCAACTTCGGTAGAAGCATGTTTGTAATAAGCCGTAGAATAACGCTGCTGCTCT
The DNA here is from genome assembly GCA_043758305.1 of Pedobacter sp. Classification (GTDB taxonomy): domain Bacteria; phylum Bacteroidota; class Bacteroidia; order Sphingobacteriales; family Sphingobacteriaceae; genus JAQSWM01. Next base: position 577 of record JAYVNR010000004.1, read on the forward strand.
GCTGTTAGGTCTTTCTCTTTTTGTTTCAATACGGTTTCCCAATTCAATACCAGGTGCTGTTGCCCCGCAGCAATTACATCCTGCATGCCTTTAGCAACAACGGTGAGCCCTACTTTATAGCTTTGGCCTTTTAAGGAATAGATATAGTCTATATACTTTCCATCAGCGTAATTAAGGCGCATGGTTAGCGAAGAAGAATCGTTTTTTGATACGGTTAACGCAGTTTGAGAAGGGCTGAAAAATAGTTCGTTTGTAGAAATGGCAGATCCTGCTGCATTGAATAGAAGCCCAAATTTATTAGTGCTTCCATCAAACATGATGAGGGGCTTTTTATCAAATGTTTTAAACTCCTTAAGCAAAACAGATTCTATGCGTCCACCTTTTGTGCTGATGTTGACTTTCAGGTGCTCATTTTCAAGCGTTGCAAATTGAGCGGTTCCGGTATGGGCAGCCCCGAAAGGGCCTTTGAGCAAAGCAGAATCAACAACAGGGCTTTGTGCAGCCATTGTTTTGGAAGTATCGGCAGCAATAACAGTATTGGTTTTTCCAGCCGCCTTAGCTGCTATAGAATCCTGTACAAATTTTTCACGTTTTATTTGTTGCTCGCTGGGCTTTAAAAGGAAAGTAGAGCCAACTAATATAACCAGGATGAGGAATAGCCCCGTGAATGTATTTTTATCCATTAGAATGTAAATCCGCTTTATTTCTTGCGGGCATGTGCCAGCGAAGCGGCGACAAAGTTAACAAAAAGTGGATGAGGATTGTCAACTGTTGATTTTAATTCGGGGTGGAACTGGCCGCCAATAAAAAACGGGTGGGTTTTAAGCTCAATGATCTCTACAAGGTTATTTTCTGGGTTTATGCCCGATGCGGTAAGCCCGGCATTTTCATAATCTTCCAGATATTTATTATTGAACTCGTAGCGGTGGCGGTGGCGCTCAGTTATACGGGTTTTGCCATAAACGGCTGCTGCCCTGCTGCCTTTCTTCAAGTCGCATGTGTAAGAGCCCAGGCGCATGGTGCCACCTTTGTTTTTGATTTTTTTCTGTTCTTCCATCATGGAAATAACCGGATGCTTGGTGCTCTCGTCAATTTCTGTGGTATGGGCATCTTTCCAGCCCAGAACATTCCGTCCATATTCAACTACTGCACATTGCATTCCCAGGCAAATGCCAAAAAATGGAATGTTGTTTTCCCGCACGTAGCGGATCGCTTCTATTTTTCCTTCTATGCCACGGCTGCCAAAGCCAGGAGCTACCAATATACCATGAAGTCCCGCGAGTTTTTCTGCTGCGTTCTCCTGTGTCAGTCCTTCAGATTGTATGGATTTGATTCGCACCCTGCACTCATTTTTTGAGCCGGCATGAATAAACGATTCATTAATAGATTTATAGGCATCAGGCAGTTCAACATATTTGCCAATGAGGCCAATGCATATTTCGGCTGTTGGGTTTTTCAGGTTTCCGAGAAAATCTTTCCATGTTTCAAGATCAGGCTCATTTTTGTGCGATAATTTGAGCTTGGTAAGCACAGTCTTATCCAATTGCTCTTTCAGCATCAGCAACGGTACATCATAAATTGTAGATGCATCAATAGATTCAATAACTGCATTGATGTTCACATTACAGAAAAGCGCAATTTTCTTGCGGATTTCCATGTTTATGTGATGTTCTGTGCGGCAAACTAAAATATCTGGCTGGATACCATATTCGAGCAACATTTTTACCGAATGCTGTGTGGGTTTAGTTTTCAGCTCTCCGGCGGCGGCCAGAAATGGGATAAGCGTTAAATGGATAACAACAGAATTGCCAGTGCCTGCTTCCCAGCGGAATTGCCGAACGGCTTCTATGAACGGCAATGATTCAATATCTCCAACAGTTCCACCAAGCTCGGTTATCACGATATCAAATTCTCCGCTCTCGCCTAATATGCGCATGTTGCGCTTAATTTCGTCGGTAATATGCGGCACAACCTGTACAGTTTTTCCTAAATAAGCGCCTTCACGTTCTTTATTGATCACATTCTGGTAAATGCGGCCGGTAGTGATGTTATTGGCTTGCGATGTTGGCACGTTAAGGAAGCGCTCATAATGCCCAAGGTCCAGATCTGTTTCTGCACCATCTTCGGTAACATAACATTCGCCATGTTCGTATGGGTTTAATGTTCCGGGATCGATATTGATGTAAGGATCAAATTTTTGGATGGTAACCCGATACCCGCGTGCCTGCAATAGTTTGGCCAGAGAAGCAGAAATAATGCCTTTCCCTAACGACGAGGTTACGCCGCCCGTAACAAAAATATACTTAGTCATGATAAGAGGATTTAGCTAAATGGCTAGCTTTTTTTAGTGCTGTCCAGATGCCTTGTTCGGGATTCAAAAGTAAAAAAAAAATCGGTTGTGGGCCGATTTGTTGAGAAAAGGAATTGTGTGGAAAACCGTATAATGTTTAACCTTAAGAATTTTTAAAAACTGTTTACAATATTATTCCTTAAAGTTTTAGCCGACCAGTAGCCACTGGCAATAATGCGTCGGATAGTGAAAAGAGGGTCATTTTGATCGCGTTTTTCAGCAAGCTGAAAAGCTGCAACAAAACCCCGTTTTTTAAGCTCGGGAATAGCCTGAACGTTCCATAGCCCGAAAGGGTAGGCAAAGTATTTTATTTTTTTTCCTGTAATTTCCTCTAATTTTTTGGTTGGCTTATCTATCTGTGTAACCCAATCCTGGCCCTGGTATTTTTTCACATTATGATGGTCCCAAGTGTGGCTGCCAATTAAATGCCCGGCATCAGACAATGATTTTATTTGCTCTTTGCTCATGTAATTCGGCCGGCCAATAGATACAGTCATCACAAAGAAAACCCCTTTGAAACCATATTTTTTCATTTCCGGGGCGGCAACAGTATATTGGTCAAGGTCCGTATCATCAAAAGTTAGCATGATAGGCTTAGATGGCAAAGATGCTCCGGTGTTGAGGTACGCATATAACTGGTCTGGCAGGATAGTGTGATAGCCGCTGTCAGCAAGCATTTTCAAATGGGATTTGAATGCAGCTATGGGGATTATATAGTCTTTTGCACTTTTTGAATCTTTCTCACGCCAGTCGCGTATTTGGTGGTAGCATAAAATTGGCACCTGCTTACGGCCATTTACTGTAGCTGCGCTGGCAATTTTTATTTTGGAAGGATCCTGTTCTTTCTCTTCAGCCACGGGAGAACCCGCTTTCGCCTTTTCGCCTTCCGAACTTGCTGAAGTAGTGTTTGATTGGCACGAAATAACAAAAAATAGCAAAGCAGGGCTGAAGAAAACAAGGAATTTTTTCATGGCAGAAAGCAGGTTAAATGCGGGTGCTAAATTATAAATTTATCGTGCAACCCTGCACCAATTGAGAGTATAAAAAATAAAAAAAATATAAAACTTCTGTTTTTAGCGGGTGTTAAATAGGTAAACAAACAATTATTTACCTTAAATTCACCAGTATGCCAACTGCAAAAAATGATTCAAAAACGCAGGAAAAGAATTCAACTAATTCTAAAACCTCAAAAAACGACAACAACAAAACAATGAAAGAATCGGCTAATAAGAAGAGTAGTAAATAGCCGGTTAAAAATCAGTAAAACAAAGCCTTTCTGTTAAACGGGAAAGGCTTTGTTGTTTTCAGTAATCGGTAGTTCAGGCCTTATAGTGTTCTTTTATAGCCACTCCAATTTTTTCCACTTCTTCCGGTTTAATATGGCCATCTGTTAATGTCCAGGAATCATCACAATCGTGTTTTATTGTGCATAAATGTATCCCATCCGTTGTTATCACATAATCTAATTCGTTTGGAATAATCAACAGCCTTAGCATCTCGCCATTGCCCTTTAAATCTACATGCAGCACAAAACTATCATCTGTGCCTACATAGCCTGCAAAAGAATTATTCTGTCTCATAATTTTAATATTTATGCTGTTCATTAGGAGAATTATCAAAATGCACCAAATAATATGCCATTATAGCTATGACAACATTTGCTATAAGGTTTTACCTGATGTTAAAATATGGTTTGAAATTTATACCGACTTTTGCTGAGTATGGAAAACCCTAAAACAACATTATTGGCGGATATGGATACCATTGTGGCTTTGGCCACACCCTCTGGCGTGGGTGCTATTGCTGTTATAAGATTGTCGGGTCCGGAAGCTATTACAATTGCAAACTATGTGTTTAAAGGCAGAGATCTTCAAAAACAAGCATCGCATACCATACATTTTGGAACAATAGTTTCAGGTGCTGATGTTATTGATGAAGTGCTGGCTTCCATATTTATCGCTCCTAAATCGTACACAAAAGAAAACGTAGTAGAAATATCCACACATGGCTCGCCCTATATTATTGAAAGCATTCTAAAATTGCTGATTAAAGCAGGCGCCAGAGCTGCAAAACCAGGCGAATTTACATTACGGGCCTTTCTAAATGGAGGCTTAGACCTCTCGCAGGCAGAAGCAGTTGCCGATCTTATTGCTTCTAATTCACAAGCCTCTCACCAAATGGCCATGCAGCAAATGCGTGGGGGGTTTTCTAATTATTTGCAGGGCTTGCGACAGCAGCTGATACATTTTGCATCTATGATAGAGCTTGAGCTCGATTTTTCTGAAGAAGATGTTGAGTTTGCCAACCGGGATGATTTGAAGCACCTTGTATATCAAATAAATAAAGTAATAAACCAGCTAATCAGTTCTTTTGAACAGGGGAATGTAATGAAAAATGGAGTTCCCGTTGTAATTGCCGGGAAGCCGAATGTGGGTAAGTCAACACTCTTAAATGTTCTTTTGAACGAAGATCGGGCTATAGTTTCAGAAATTGCAGGCACTACCCGCGATACCATTGAGGATGAAATAATTATACAGGGAATCAACTTTAGGTTTATTGATACGGCCGGCATACGCGAGACAGATGATGCAATAGAAGCAATGGGGGTGGGGCGCACATATGAGAAAATCAAGCAGGCAAAACTTATAATTTATCTGCTTGATCCGCTGGAAGAAAAAACGGGCCTGCAACAGGAATTGGATTACTTACAAAACCTGGATATCCCGTTCTTGGCGGTAATCAACAAAGCAGACCTGCTCCATGAGAAACGATCAGATAAACTGGCTGGCCATGATTTTTTATATATTTCGGCTAAAAACTCCGAAGGCATTGAAGAATTAAAACAGGCGATAGTAGAAAAGGTAAACCTGCATAAAATAAGCACAGACGATGTTTTGGTCAGCAATATACGGCATCTTGAGGCACTTGAAAAAACCCAGTCATCGCTGGCAAGGGTTTTGTCGGGATTGGATGCCGGGGTAACTTCTGATTTTCTTTCTACAGATATTAAACAGGCCCTGCACTATTTGGGCGAGATTACTGGCGAGGTTACCACCGATGATATTTTGGAAAATATATTTTCAAAGTTCTGTATCGGAAAGTAATATCATTCATAAATACCTGTTAAACAGTAGCCTGCACAGTTCAGACTCCAATGCTATATTCCATTAAGTCAGGCTAAAGGCTTACTTTTTTATTTTTTTTTGTCATACTATATCTGTACTATTTCCAACCGCCACCTAAATCCCGGTAAACCCTTGTTTCAGCCGCCATCTGATTTTTTTTGGTTTCAATCAATTCCAGCTTTGATTGCAGGGCATCGCGTTGTGTCATCAGCACTTCAAAGTAATCTGCCCTTGCGGCTTTGAAAAGGTCGTTAGAAATATCAATAGATTTGGTTAGGGCATCAACTTCCTTAAATTTCAACTCATAACCTTTTTGAAGGTTATCTATTCTGGCAAGTTGTGTAGAAACTTCCATATAGGCATTCAAAACAGTACGCTGATAATTGTATAGCGCCTGCAACTGGCGTGCATTTGCATTGTTGAACTCGGCCTTGATTGCTTTACGGTTAATCAACGGTGCAGCTAAATCCGCCCCGAGCGAATACAAAACCGATTCTGGCAACCTGGTTAGATAAGACATCCTAAAGGCCTGTAAACCTACACCTGCAGCAATTCCTAAAGAAGGATAAAACTCAGCTCTTACGGCTTTTATATCAAGCTTTGCTGCGGCTAACTCTAATTCTGCCTGCTTAATATCGGGTCGGTTTGCCAGTAGCTGTGCGGGTGTTCCATAATTGACAGTAGCAGGAATTAACCCGAGGAAGTTGCTTTTTTCTCTTGGTATTTCCTGAGGGTAACGCCCAAGCAGGAAATTTATCCTGTTCTGTGCTTCGGTTATTTTTTGTAAAACATCATACTCCAGGCTTTGCGAGCTTAAAACTTCTGCCTGAAACTTTTGTACTGCCAGCTCTGTGGTACGTGCAGCTTCTTTTTGCACTTTCATTATTTCAAGTGCGTTTTTTTGCAAAGCAATACTTTGCCTGATGATTTCCAACTGATTGTCCAACGCCAATAGTTCATAATATGAGCTGGCAACTTCGGCAATCAGGTTGGTGAGCAGAAAATTGCGGCCCTCTAAAGTAGCCAGATAACGTTCTTCGGAGGCTTTTTTGGCTGTGTGCAATTTCTTCCAAATGTCTATTTCCCAATTGGCCTGAGCGGCTAATGTATAATCCATCAGCGCTTCCGGAACATATTTCCCAGGTATTATTTCCGCAGAAGCATCGCCAGCCCCCTGGCTTGTATATCTTCCTACTTTTTCTACACCGATGCCGGTTTTAAGGCCCACCGAAGGCAATAACTTGCCCTGCCTGAATAATATTTCGTTTCTGGCAATCTCTACTTCTTGCAAAGTAACCAATAGCTCCTGATTGTTTTTCAGGGCTGTATCGATCAAATTAACAAGATATTTATCAACAAAAAAGTTTCGCCAACCTACTGTAGCAGTATTTACTGTGTCTTTGCCTAAACTGTACATAGCTGGCACCGCCCGGTTTTCTACAGGCTGAACAATTGATGGCACTTTACAGCTTGCAAACATTAATGTTGCACCAATCAATGCTAAGAACAGGTTTATTTTGATTTTAAACATTGTGATCTATTTCTTCTGTTAAAGGATTTTCGTTCTCGTTTTTGATCATGATGTGGCGCTCAGACATCCGGCCGAATATGTAATACAACCCGGGAATGATCAGCACGCCGAAAATAGTTCCGAATACCATGCCCCCGGCTGCCGCCGAGCCAATAGTGCGGTTGCCAATTGCGCCGGGGCCAGATGCAAAAACCAAGGGGATAAGCCCTGCAATAAATGCAAAGGATGTCATTAATATAGGGCGGAACCTTACCACAGAACCTTCAATAGCCGCTTTGGCCACTGAGCTGCCTGCCCGGTGCTTTTGGACTGCAAACTCAACTATCAAAACTGCATTTTTGCCCAACAGGCCTATTAGCATTACCATTGCTACCTGTGCATAAATATTGTTTTCAAGGCCTAACAGCTTCAATAACAAGAAGGCGCCAAAAATTCCGGCAGGCAATGAAAGGATAACAGGGAATGGGAGCAAAAAGCTTTCGTATTGTGCCGCTAAAAGCATGTAAACAAAAATTAAACAAATAAGGAATATATAAAGTGCTTGGTTTCCACGTCCCACCTCATCTGCCGAAATGCCAGCCCAGTCAATGCCAAAACCTCTTGGCAAACTGGTTTTAGCCACTTCTTCTATTGCCTTGATTGCCGAACCACTGCTATATCCAGTAGCGGATGCACCACTGATCTCTGAGGAGTTGTAACTATTATGCCGAGTGATTTCTGATAGGCCATACACCTTTTCCAGTTTCATAAAAGCAGAGAAAGGCACCATTTCATCCCGATTGTTTTTTACGTACAGCTTTAAGATATCTTCCGGCAGTGCCCGATACTGTGGCAAAGCCTGCACCATTACCTTGTACTGGTGATCGTACTTGATGAAACTTGTTTCGTAATTACTGCCAACCAAAGTAGAAAGTGTGTTCATGGCATTATCAATGGTTATTCCTTTTTGCTGGGCAATATCATTATCTATGCGCAGCATGTATTGCGGAAAGCTTGCGCTGTAAAATGTAAATACTGAAGATAGCTCCGGACGTTTGTTCAACTCTTTTACAAAGTCGTTGCTTACTGTTTCCATCTTTTTGTAATCTCCTGATCCCGCTTTATCGAGCAAGCGCAGCTCAAAGCCACCCGCAGCACCATAACCAGGTACTGCAGGCGGTTGGAAAAATTCAATAGTAGCGCCTGTAATGCTTTCGGATTTTTTCTCAAGCTCATCTATTGTTTCCTGCACAGAATGCTTCCTATCCTGCCAGCTTTTTAAGTTTATCAGGCAAGTGCCAGAGTTTGCTCCGGTGCCTTCGGTTAGTATTTCATATCCAGCCAGAGAAGAAACAGATTTCACATCTCCCATTTTTTGGGCTATTTGCTGAAGCTGGCTGGCTATCTGATTAGTACGTTCCAACGTGGAACCGGGCGGGGTTTGGATTACGGCATAAAACATTCCCTGATCTTCATTCGGGATAAACCCTGATGGAAGCAGGGTGTTCAAAATTCCAATAGCAGCACAAAAAACTATCAACATTAAAAACGTGATAGCCCGCCTGCTAACAATCAATCCTAACACTCGTTGATACTGCCCGGTAAGCCTGTTGAACCAATTATTGAACCCATCCAATACCTTATCCAAAACGTTTTTCTTTTTTGATTTCCCATGATTATTCTTCAGCATCATGGCGCACAAAGCCGGGGTGAGCGTTAAAGCCACCAGGCCAGATAAGATAATAGCCGTAGCCATGGTGATAGAGAATTGCCTGTAAAATATCCCTACCGGGCCAGACATAAATGCTACCGGAATGAAAACAGCAGCCATTACCAGCGTTATTGCTATAATAGCCCCGCTGATTTCGTGCATGGCTTCTTCTGTGGCAAGCAAAGGAGAAAGGTTTTTTTCTTCCATTTTAGCGTGCACGGCCTCAATTACAACAATTGCATTATCTACCACTATCCCAATTGCAAGCACGAGCGCAAAAAGCGTGATCAGGTTAAGCGTGATGCCGAAAAATTGCATGAATACAAACGTGCCAATCAACGATACCGGAACGGCAATGGCAGGTATGAGCGTAGAACGCCAATCGCCAAGAAAGAGGAATACCACCAAGCCAACCAGGATAAATGCTTCTATCAGAGTGTGCACTACCTTATCAATAGAGGCGTCTAAAAATGAAGAAACATCATAGCTGATTTCGTAATCCATCCCTTTGGGAAAAGAACTAGCCTTGATTTCTTTAAGCTTTGCCTTAACATCGTCAATTACCTGACTGGCATTGCTTCCGTAGGATTGTTTCAACACTATTGCGGCTGATGGCTTTCCGTTCAGGTTAGAGTAAAGGTCATAAAACGAGCTTCCAAACTCTACGTTTGCCACGTCTTTTAAACGCAGGATTTCGCCATCAGGGCTAGATCGCAACACTATATTTTCATAGCCCTCCTTATTAGTGAACCTGCCGGGATACTTTAATACGTATTCAAATGCCTGCGAGCGCTTGCCCGAGCTCTCTCCTGTTTTGCCCGGCGATGCTTCAAGGCTCTGTTCATCTAAGGCCTTCAGCACTTCATCTGCAGAAATTTTATATGCCAGCATACGGTCGGGCTTGAGCCAAATACGCATAGCATACTCCCGGTTGCCCAAAATATCGGCATCGCCCACGCCGTTTACCCGTTTTAGTTCAGATAGTATATTGATATCTGCAAAATTATACAGGAAGTTGCCATCCATGTGCGGGTCTTTGCTGTACATGTTGATGTACATGAGCATGCTCGATTCCTCTCTTGTAATTTTCACGCCTTCGCGTACTACCAAGGGGGGGAGCTTATTTACAACAGAAGCTACCCTGTTTTGAATATTTACCGAAGCCTGGTTTGGGTCTGTGCCGAGATTGAACACCACCTGGATCGATGCTTCTCCATCGTTGCCGGCATCAGAAGCCATGTATTTCATACCTGGCACACCATTAATTGCCCGCTCTAAGGGTATAATCACCGATTTGGTCATGAGCTCGCCATTTGCTCCAGGATATTCTGCGGTTACGTTTACTTTTGGTGGCGAGATTGATGGGAATTGAGTTACCGGCAAACTTGTTATTGCCAAAATGCCCAAAAAAGTAATGATTAGCGATATAACGATAGACAGTACCGGCCGATGTATAAACTTGTTGAACATGTTGAGATTTTTTTTTGGGGATTTTTACGCTATTCGGCTTTTAATTGCAGATGGGCAATAACATCGGCAGGTGCTTGATAATAGCCTTTAACCTTATCGTCTTCTTTTACTTTCTGTACGCCTTCTAATAAAATCCTGTCTCCAACAGTAAGCCCGCTGCCAACCACATATAAATCTGGCAGCTCTCCCTGAATGGTGATGTTCCTGGACCGTACCACATTATTCTTATCCACTATATAGACGTACATCTTGTCCTGGATTTCGTAAGTGGCTTTTTGAGGGATTATCAACGCATCTTGAAGTGGAATAGTCATTCTGATTTTTCCGGTTTCTCCGTTCCTCAACAATTTATTGGGATTTGGAAAACGTGCCCGGAAAGCGATGTTGCCGGTTTCACTGTCAAATTCACTTTCTACTGTTTCCACGTCCCCTTTGTATCCCAATGGCTGGTTGTTTGCTAAAAGCAACTCCACCTTTTTGCTTCCGCGGCCTTTTACATTGCTTTCATAATCAAGGTATTCCGGTTCGGATACGTTGAAGTAGGCGAACATCTGGCTGTTATCAGAAAGGCTTGTCAACAGTTCGCCTTCATCTATAAGGCTTCCCAGTTTCTTGGGGATGCGGCCAATAGTCCCATCAAAGGGAGCCCTGATCTCTGTAAAAGATAAGTGCAACCTTGCAAGGGAAATTTCCGCTTTAGCCTGCTCTACTTTTGCTTGCGCAATGGCTTGCTCGTTTTTAGAAACTATGTTTTTATTAGCAAGCGTTTTAGTGTTTTGCAGTTCAATTTCTGATGTTTTTGCTTCGGCCTGAGCCTTAAGGAGTTCTGCCTGATATATTTTAGGCATTATCCGGAACAGCAATTGACCTGTTTTAACATATTGCCCTTCATCAACATAAATATTTTGGAGATAGCCTTTTTCCTGAGCCCGGATTTCTATGTTGCGCACAGATTTTATTTGCGAAACATATTCCTTGACAAAAGAAGTGTCGATTTTTAACGGGCTGGTAACCGCATATCTGGAAACTTCTTTTTTTACTTCTTTTTTAGTTGTACAGCTTGTGAAGCACAGCAAGGCACAAGAGCCGGCTAGCAATAAAGTTTTTTTCATGATATTAACAAGTATTTATTTTTACGTGCAGGGCAAACGTATGTCTGATAAATCCACAGTTATCTAAAATAACCGCTTACGATTTTTGGAGATAACAGATAAGTTTAAATCCGTAATACTCCCTGCATAAGGTACCGATCAGTAAGTGCCGCAAGATTGTAGGTGGAGGAACGGGGATGATCTACAGGCAATTTATATACATTGCTCAAAAGCAGAAAACAAGAACATGTGGTTGTATATTTTGCCATCATCACATATTTTCTGGCAATTACAGGGCTTTCGTCTTCATCTTCAAAATTGAAAATACAATCATTTTCCTGGCCATTAGCAACATAGGCCAGCTTTTTATCGTCGAAAGGAATTTGCCTTTTTTGAATGCTGAGCATCAATGGAAGGGCAGATGTTACGTGTTTTTCTGGAGTGCCATGAAAAACCTTCAAAAAAAAGAAACATACTGACAGGGATACTGCTAAAACTTTCATGGGTTGATGCAAAAATTGCAAATTATCATGAAGTTTGTATGAACTTAGGCTTTTGGGTCAAATTGTGATGGCAATAATTGCCCAGGCTTAAAAAATCTAAGCCATAGCTACCAGTTTGCTGGTGCTCCTGTAAACATATTCATTATAAATGTGCCTTCGGGCAAACCTGCCGGGAGAATCGGCGTTGATGAGTTTTACATACACCGCCTTTGGCACGTCAAAATATTCGTAAATGCTGCCATCATGGAAATTTATAGTTAGCACCTGCGATTTATATTCAAAATCAAGGATGTTAGAAGTAGTTGTAGTTAGCGTATATTCGGATATAGACTGGTTGCGTGTTTCTGGTGCAATGCTTACCAGGAAATGGTAGGCTTCAATAATGGTCTTGCTTTTTTCTTCAGCTTCTGTTTTGCTTTCAGGGCTATCTGCAAACCGATCGGGATGCCAGGTTTTCATCAAGCTGCGGTAAACAGTTTTTAATTCTTGCAATTCTGCTGCTTCCTGTACACCTAAAAGTTTCCTGTAATCAACTATTTTTTTCATTTCCTTAAGTTAAAAATTATCGTCGTTGAACTTAAAGCACTAGATTATACAGTATTTCACTTCAAGAAAATAATGGCGCAAAGGTACGCTTTTAATTTGGGTGCTAAAAGCGATCCCGAAAAATGGCCAGGATATTAAACCAGCTTGCGGTGAATAAAAAACTGATTCAATGCATGTTATTCCTTTCAGTTTTTTAGCTTTAGCATAAAGTTTTTTTACTGATAGCGTATGGCAAGGTTTATAGTTCGGGCTGATATGGAAGGAGCCACTCCCACTGATTATGAAAAACTGGCCACACGGTTATACAAGCGCAAAATATATCAGGTAATTGCAAATCTGGAAGGGGTTTATTATGATCTTCCACCAGCAACCTACATATCTGATTATTACAGCAACCCTACTAACTTTTTTGAAATAGCCCGCAATACGGTATTGGCAGTTATAAATCAATACGACCCTCCAAAAAAGTACGAAATTGTTGTTTTTGAATATGTAGGCTCAATGTTCGTGCTTAATGAAAATACAGATACGAGCAAACTCCCCAAGTAAAAACAAACTTCATACAGTGTTAGTGCGTATAACATTTTCTGTCTTACTAACAGTTAAATAATAGGAACATAGCATGTCGTTATCCTTTTTCAATTTTTCATTAAAAAAACTGCTCTCTACAGAGCCTGATTCTTTTAGCAAGGCCAGGATAAAAATCTTGTATGCAATCCTTGTATTGTCCCTGGTTAAAGTTTTTGTTGCAATAGCTACTTCTATATATCACGGGCAATATATTCAGCTTGGCAGGGCTGTAGGTATTCTGCTTGTTTACGCCATACTGTTAAAGCTTCTTCTCACCAGCAAAAAATATTTTAAGCTTATCGCACATATTATGATCTGGATTGGCCTGATACTAATATGGACAAATGTGCTCATATTGGTCCAGGGCTCAAACATAGTTACGATACAGTTTCTGTTTATGGTAATACTGAGCAGTTTTTATCTGCTCAATAATAAATTAGGGATATTATATTCCACACTAAGCACTTTTCCGGTCATTATATCGCTGCTGACCGGCAACAGGTTTGCACCTTTTGATCAATCTTCAGAAGTACTTGCATCGCCAGGGTTTGAAATCATTGCGATATTAAATTTCCTGACTTTTATTTATTCACATTTCCTTTTCCATCAGGCATTTTCGTCTAATGTTGAAGAAAAAGAAAAGCTGAATAACCAACTCCAAAAAGCTGTGGAATTAGCCAACCAGGCTGCCCAATCTAAATCTTATTTTCTTTCCACCATGTCGCACGAATTAAGGACACCGCTTAATTCTGTAATTGGCATGAGCGAACTGCTTTTGGATGATCCTCATGACGAGGAACAAATGGAAAATCTAAAAATATTGCATTTCTCCGCTACAAACCTGCATACTATAATTAACGATATACTTGATTTTAACAAGCTCGACTCGGAGAAACTACAGCTGGAAACCATCAGCGTTAATCTATACGAGCTACTTAACAATATTTGCCTCGGGCTTCGCCTTCAGGCAACAGAAAAGGGGTTGGTAATGGAATTGCAAATGGATGAATTATTAAAAGAACGGAATATATTGACCGACCCAAAACGCATAAGCCAGATAATTTATAATCTTGTCGGAAATGCTATTAAATTCACATCAAAGGGTACCGTATCAGTAAGTTTGAAAGTTATTAGCACTGATGATGACAATATCAATATAGGGTTCGAAATAAACGATACTGGCATTGGCATTGATGCTAATAAGCACAATCAGATATTTGAAGCTTTTACACAGGCCTCCAAAAGCACAACCCGTACGTATGGGGGAACAGGTTTAGGGCTTGCCATCGTTAAAAAATTGCTAAGCTTGTTCAATAGCGAAATAGTATTAAAAAGCTCTCCCGGCACAGGCTCAGATTTTTCTTTTGGGATTACTTTTCCAATTGATAAGCAGCCGGCGGCCATTGACCATTTACTAGACACTATCAAGCACGACTTAAACGGTTTACGGGTGCTAGTTGCTGAAGATAATTCTATGAACAGGCTGTTACTGAAAAAAGTGTTTTCTAAATGGAACAATGAGCCCGATTTTGCAGAAAATGGGCAAGAGGCTATAAATAAATTTTCGGCAAACGTATATGATGTTGTGCTGATGGATATCCATATGCCAGAAGTAGACGGGTACGAAGCGGCTAAAGCAATTCGGCAGGTTAATGATCCAATCAAAGCTTCTGTGCCGATAATTGCAGTTACCGCTTCAGTTTCTAATAATATTTCAGAAAAAATCCAGGAGGCTGGAATGAATGATTATATCTACAAGCCATTCAATACAAAAGCCCTGTACAATAGGTTAAAAGATATACCGATACTTGTTTTTGAGCATAGTAATGATGTGGAAATATAAGTTTCGCAGCTGTTTTCTGGAGAGCTGCATAAAAACCGGCACAACTAAAAAAGTGTGCCGGACGTTATTATATGAAGCCTATTTGCTCTTTCTTGGATTAGCTCCAGCTTTTTTCTCCATGCTTTTCAAAGTTTTTTCCTTGAAATCAGAAAGTGCATCGGCTAATTCCTGCAGTTCTGGATCTAAGCCGGGAGAAAACTCTTCCGGCCGCTCTGGCGCTGGCTTATTTGGGTAAGAGTTTTTAGGCTCTTTTAATGTAACCAGTTGAGTGCCATCATTTGCAGGGGCACTGCCACTAAATATCTTTTCCATTTGCGACCCATCAAGCCTGAAATGATATTGCTCCCTGTTAATACCGGCGTCTATTAATTTTTTCACTTCGGGGTATTGAGTAGCGTCAAATTTTGGTATCGGCAAGGCTTTAGCCCAGTCAATCCCTAATGTTTCAAGCGCTTTCGCGAATGCCATTTCGTGAGCTTCGTCGCGGGCAATTAAAAAAGCCACCGTAGCCCTAAGCGTTTTATTGCTAGACATTTGATAGATCCTGCATTTCTGAAGCCGTCCGGTTGATTCCAAAACCAGATTATCCATTAAATCAAGCACTAAGTTGCCATGGCTATGCACATACGAACCGCTCCAGGGATTGCCTGTAGCATCAACAGGCAATGCGCCCTGTGCGCCAACAATAAAATGATGCGAGTTTTTTTGCTCTTTGGCCATATCCATAGTTGCTTTTCCGCCTTTTCCCGGGACTTCAAATTTCCCGCCATGGTATTCCGGAGCACCATCCAGCAGCCTTGAAATGGTTTTTGAAATAAGCTCTACATGGCTAATTTCTTCGATACCAATCCCTTGGATCAGGTCGAGGTAAGGTATTCCGTCTCCACGGAAATTAAAACTTTGAAAGAGGTACTGCATCATGGTGCGCATCTCTCCAAATTGCCCGCCCAATCCTTCTTGCAACGCATTAGCTGCCGATGGATCCGGTTTATCATCCACAATGGGATTGATCAGGTTTTGAACATGGTAAAACATAGAGTAGTTGTTAAGATGAGAAATTGGTTATTATCCTGCTTAATAAAGATAACGCTATGGACTTTTGTTTCGAAAAAAGAAAAGTAACGGGATTCCGCCAGGAGATTGGCGTTTGGAGAACTTCTTCCTATAAATTTTAATCCATTCCTCGCCATCATCATCCTGCAAGAATTTGAAGTTTTCCTAGTCGGGGAGGTCTTCAAAGTGGTTTTTGATGTTCATGGGAGTGTTTTGACTTATTTAATCTGACCCCTGTTCATATCTTCACGAAATGGTCGCCTGTTATTAAGGGTTCGTGGAGACAGGAAACTATATACATGTTAGGCCAAGCCATTTTTCAATTAACACTTTTCGATTAAAAATAACTGGCAATAGCGTCAATGCCATTTTGTCTCCTCAGGGTCTCCACTACGTGTCCCTGTGCCAGACCGGGACCCTGCGGAAGTAATTCATTCAATCAATCCAGTTTTTTAGCCACTGCAATTTAAGCAACAGGTTCCTCTGCCTCAGAATGACTGCGAACGGAAGGCAGTGCTGTTAACTCGGAGATTCTTCGTTCCTCAGAATGGACAAAAAGATTACGCCACTTCCCTCATATCTGGGTGCCCCGGTTCGTGTCACCACGAAACGGAAGTCTGGAGATTCTTCGTTCCTCAGAATGACAAAAAGATTACTCCCGCTGGTGCGAGCGTGTCGCTCGTACCTTTTCCCTATACCACTCATATATTCTTCGCTACGCTCAGAATGACACCCGCTCCTACGCAACCTCCCTCATATCCACCGCCACCACTCTCGAAATACCTTGCTCCACCATCGTTACTCCGTAAATTATATCGGTACTGGCGATGGTGCGCTTGTTGTGCGATACGATTATGAATTGTGATTTATCAGAGAATTTGCGGATAATGTTGTTGAATTTGTCAATGTTGGTGTCGTCCAGGGGCGCATCCACTTCATCAAAAATGCAGAAAGGGGCAGGCTTGAGGAGATAGAGCGAGAAGAGCAATGCTGTAGCTGTGAGTGTTTTTTCACCCCCCGAAAGTTGATTTATCGACAGTGGGCGCTTGCCTTTGGGGCGAGCCATAATCTCAATATCAGATTCTAATGGATTTTGCGGGTCGTTTAAAACAAGGTCGCAACTGTCTTCTTCGTTAAACAGCGAGCGGAACACGTGGATGAAGTTCTCCCGCACATCCGTAAACGCCTGCATGAACTTCTCTCGGGCAGTATCGTCAATTTCTTTGATGGTTTCTAGCAATGAGGCTTTCGCGTCTGCTAAATCTTTCTTCTGGGCTTGTATGAAGTTGTACCGCTCGTCCATTTCTTTGTATGCTTCCATCGCCATTGGATTAATGGCGCCAAAATCATCCAGTTGCCGTTTTAGTTGCTCGGTCTTTTCTTTAAGCTCTTGTTCGGTTTCATCCTGTGGGATTTCCGCGTCCAGCAAATCGGCAATGTCAATAGAAAACTCAACAGAAAGCCGCTCTTTTAGCGCATTGAGCTCAATCCTCAAATTATTTTTTTTGTCTTTTATTTCTGTTGCCAGCGTTAGTGCCTGTTCCTTGCGGCGGCGTTGCTCGCCTATTCGGTTTTCCAATTCTGATATTTTGCCCCTTGTTGCATAATGGTCTTCTTCCAATGCTTGCACACCCTTTTCCATCTCTTCCTTTTGGCTGTACATTTCCAATAAACCCTCGTCCGAATTATCGGAATGGGCTAAAGTTTCCAAAATATCTGCCTGCACTTTTTCAAACTGATCCTGATTGGCTGCAATGCGGTCGCTAAGGCTTCGCTCCTGGCTTTGGCGATAGTCCTGGTCTTTTTCAATGCTCGCAACTTTGTTTTGCTGTTGATGGAAGCGGATATTTTCCTGATTGTAAACAGTTGATTTATCAGTCACCAATTCTGCCAGTTCAGTATATTCGTTTTGCTGTTGGCTCATGTCAGCAAACTTGATTTGTTTCTGAGTTTTCAGCTCGGCAAGCTGCGGTTCGGCCTCACGCAATTCATCGCCAATGGAACTGATTTTTTGCTCAATATCCTGCTTTCGGTTTTGGCTATTCTGGATGAAGGCGGTGTATTGTTCCTGTTTGGTTTGAACAGTGACCAATTCGTTCTGTAGCTTGTTCAATTCCTGCTGCTGTTGTGCTAGTTGTTGTTTTTTTGAGGAAAATTTTAAAATATTCACCTTCTCGGCGCCTTGCTGAACGGCGTTGGTCAGCGACGCAATTTGACTTTCCAAAGTTTTGATTTCTCTGGCAAGTATTTCCAGATTCTTCGCCCGCCCGATTCGCTTGCCCTCAAACAAGCCCACAGAACCGCCCGCCATGCCGGTACGGGTTTTGGAAAAACGCCCGGTCTTGCTTAAAATAACGACCTGTTCATCCGGCAACGCCGAATCAAGTTCTTCTTCCTCGCCAGATGCAATCAAATAGACATTGTAAAGAAGCATTTCGCACACCGGGCGGTATTTAGCATCCACTTCGATAATGTTGAGGGCAGGAATGAGCTTATTGCTTGTAACTTTTATTTCCGGGCGTTGGGGCAGTTTTGCAATGGCATCTAAAATGAAAAAATTTGCCCTGCCTTTAGCTGAATCGCTCAACAAGCGGATTGCCTGCACCGCATCAGCCCGGCTCTGCACCACATAATGGTTCATGATAGGCTCCAGATAGTTTTCTATGGCAATACGATAATCTGGGTTGCAAAAAAGTATGTCTGATAGGAGCGGGGCTTGTTTAGCCCATTCGGTATTCTTTTTCAGGAAGCGGATGGACTCCGGGAAGCCTTCAAGATTATCCACCATAGATTTTGTAAGATTATACTCATTCTGTTTCGCATCCAATCGTCGGTTTTCGCTGCTTAGGCTCTCTTTATGCGATGCCCGCGTCTGTTCAGTTTCCAACATTTGCTCCTGTATGCCTTCTTCTAACTTTTGCATCAAAGCAAATTCCTGCTGTTGCGTATCAATGCGATTGTTCAGCTCTGCCAACGCTTTGTTAAACTCGTTCAGCTCGGTTTCTTTAGATTCGGTGTCGGCTACATTGCGGGTGCTTTCCTGCTGCAGGGCTTCTTTTTGGATATGGAATATGGCAATGTCTTTTTCGAGCTTATATACCTGGTTTTGCAGCTCGCTATCCTCGCGGCTAAGCATATCAAGCTTGGTTTTTGCAGAGTGTTGCTCAAGGCGAAGTTTGTCCAGCTCTTCTTTTTGGGAATTGAGCGTGGTTTTTATAAGCTTGAGATTTTCGCTCTCTCGTAAATGCTCTTCCACCAGGCGTTTTATGTTGTATAGCACATGGTTAAACTGGCTTTTATCTTTATCCAGTTCGTCTGTAAGGCGCTTTTCCTTTTCCTGCAAATAGCGCAACTGTTCATTTTTAAGCTTTTTTTCGCTTTCATAAGCCCGTATTTTAGCAGTGAATTCGTTGGTGGCTTTTTGCTGTACGGAAAGGTTTTTCTCTTTTGTGAGGCTATCGAGCTTTAACTGTTGAAGTTCTGCCTCAAGTTTCTCAATGCCTGCGCTTATGGTAGCCTGGTCAGTTGCTTGTGCTTGCTGCTGTGCTTCCAGTTTATCCAACGATTCGCGGAAGCCAGTAATGCGAAACGAGGCAAGCATTACGCTAAGTTCTTTGTAACGTTCTTTCAATTTGTAATAGCGCTCTGCTTTTTTTGCCTGATTTTCTAGCGTTTTGAGATTCTTTTCTATCTCGAAAAGCAAATCTTCAACACGGGAAAGGTCGCCTTCTGTATCTTTAAGCTTATTGAAGGTCTGTTTTTTACGGAGCTTGTATTTCGAAATGCCGGAGGCTTCTTCAAATAACGCTCTTCTGGAGTTCTCTTTATTGGCGATAATCTCATCGATCATTTTCAGTTCGATAATGGAGTAAGAGTCGGCGCCAATGCCTGTATCTAAAAATAAATCCGTAATATCTTTCAAACGGCACTGTACATCGTTCATCCTGTACTCGCTTTCGCCATTGCGATATAGTTTGCGGGTAATGGTAACATGCGAGAACTCGGTGGGCAGGATATTTTTTGTGTTATCGAAGGTGAGCGACACTTCTGCAAGGTTAGCCGGCTTACGCGATTTGGTACCGTTGAAAATGATGTTGTCCATCTTTTCCGAACGCAACATGCGAGTGCTTTGCTCGCCTAAAACCCAACGTATAGCATCTACTACGTTAGATTTTCCACAACCATTTGGCCCAACAATAGAAGTTACGCCTTCGTTGAAGTTGATGACAATTTTATCGCCAAAGCTTTTAAAGCCTTTAATCTCCAGACTGGTTAACTGCATCTACATGAATAGAAATAAGAGGGAAATAATGCACAAATCAGCGCTCAATTTAAGGAATTTAATTTATGAAACTTTTGCAAAGCGGTTCCCCATTTGATGTAGCCAATAACCTGTCGCAATAAAAAACAAGCACATTCAGTTATCGTTATCAAAATACATACTTTAGCATAACATGATACCCGATAATGGCCAATAAAAAATATATCCTTTTTCTTTTTCTGATTTTAGTGCGGATTAGTGCTTTTTCGCAGGAAGCCGAGAGCAAAATTTCAATCATACCAGAACCGGTAGATATAGTCAGGCAGGTTGGTTATTTTACATTGCCAGAAGAATTTAGTATCCGATCTGCTGCTAAGCCAGAAATATTAAACACCGTGCTGCAATTAAGCAAGAAGATTGCTTTGGTTACGGGCAGAACCCCCAGCCATACCACTACAAATGCTAATGCCGCAATACATTTAGAAATAAACTCCGTCCCTATTGCCTCCTTAGGCAACGAAGGATATCAATTACAGGTAAGCCAGAAGGGAGTTTTGCTTAGAGCCAACCAGCCGGCCGGTCTTTTCTATGGTGTACAAACGCTCCTCCAGCTATTGCCAAAAGAAATTGAAAGCGTAGCACCGGTAAAAAATACGCTGTGGCAAATACCTTGTGTTTCCATTACAGATTATCCGCGTTTTGAATGGCGTGGGCTAATGTTCGATGTAACCAGGCATTTCTTTACAAAAGAAGAAGTGAAGAAGTTTATTGATAACATGGTGAAATACAAATATAATTTGTTGCACTTAGGCTTAACTAATGATGAGGGCTGGAGGATACAGATCAAGAGTTTGCCAAAGCTTACCGATGTAGGAGCATGGCGGGTAAACAAGACCGGCTATTTTGGAAGTTTCTCTCAGCCGCAGCCAAACGAGCTTAAAGATTATGGCGGGTTTTATACTCAGGAAGACATTAAGGAATTAGTTAAATATGCTGCCGACCGATTTGTAAATATCATGCCCGAAATTGATGTTCCAGGGCATAGCCTTGCAGCTATAGCATCTTATCCAGAACTATCCTGCACGCCAGGCGCTGAGAAATACAATGTACGTTCTGGGGAGCAGATTATGGATTGGTCTAAGGGCGCCCCACCAATTGCACTGCTGGACAATACTTTATGCCCCGCAAACGAAAAAGTCTATTCATTTCTGGATAGTGTTATTACAGAAGTAGCCGCACTTTTTCCATTTGAGTATATTCATATGGGCGGCGATGAAGCGCCACATAATTTTTGGGAAAAAAATCCGGCAATACTGGCATTGATGCAAAAGGAAGGATTAAAAACCATGGTTGAGGTTCAGGGATATTTTACCAAAAGGGTAGAAGCCATTGTGCAGGCAAAAGGTAAAAAACTTATTGGCTGGGATGAAATATTAGAGGGCGGACCTTCTACAACTACAGCTGTTATGAGCTGGCGGGGCGTTGATGGTGGGATAAAAGCAGCGAAAATGGGGCATGAAGTTGTAATGAGCCCAACAACTTTTGCATACCTGGATTATATGCAGGGAGATATTGCTATTGAGCCTAAAAACTATGCATCATTGCGGCTTAATAAATCTTATGAGTTTGATCCGGGAGCAGGCATTGATAGCATCAAGTTTATAAAAGGGGGGCAGGCTAATTTATGGACAGAACAAATATATAACATGCGCCAGGTAGAATACATGTTATGGCCACGAGCCCTGGCTATTTCTGAATCTGTATGGTCGCAGCCAGCAAAAAAAAATTGGGCTAATTTTTCTCGTAAGGTTGAGGATCATTTCAAGCGTATGGATGAAGCTGAAATTAAGTATGCACCCAGTATTTACGATCCTATATTTGCTTCCGTTGCCGGAGCCAATAATACTTTTATGATGGATTTGGCTTCAGAAATACCTGGCTTGGACATTTATTATTCTTTTGATAATTCTTACCCGGATAGTTTTTATCCTAAATATTCGGTACCGGTACAAATCCCTAAAGATGCAGTCAATTTGAGGGTGATCACTTATCGTGACGGAAAACCTATCGGCCGCATGATAAGTATGCCGA
>JAYVNR010000005.1:0-2495 GCA_043758305.1 Pedobacter sp.
TAGTTTGTCAATGCAAA
This sequence comes from Pedobacter sp., assembly GCA_043758305.1. Lineage (GTDB taxonomy): Bacteria > Bacteroidota > Bacteroidia > Sphingobacteriales > Sphingobacteriaceae > JAQSWM01. The sequence goes on from JAYVNR010000005.1 coordinate 18, forward strand.
ATTATGGTTCATTTTAAATTGCGAAATTAACTGTGTAAAAACTGTCAAAATTCTGTGATGATTGTCTTTGCGAATTTTGTCAACTTTGTCGCTTTTAATTGTTACGACCATAGAACCTTGTCCATAGTCAGCAATATAATAACCACTTGAATTGAACATTCCAGAAGCAATAAGTCCGATTAAATGCAAATCATCTTTTGAAGCATCAAACTCACTATTCTTCAACAAGTCAATTCCGTTGTCTTCTCCATATTTTTTAAGTTGTTCGGCTTGTTGCGTTAAGTTTTCAGGCAGTTCTGATTTTGAATTTGCCCAAGACCAAAGCCAAGTTTCAGATGAATGAGAAAATGTTCCTAAAACTTGAATTGGAAAAACAATGTTTGCACCAAAACTTATTTCTCCTTTCGCCATATCAACATTCCAATTATTTTTGCCAATTACTTCCCCCAAATCAATTTGTTTGTCAAATGAATTTCCTCCAAATCTTTCAATAAGTTCTTGACCAGTTTTACAAGGTGTCAAATATTGTTGTGGATTTGTTTCGTTAGGTTGTTCTGTCATGTCGCCTAGTCAAAATAGTTTGTTTAAAAATCCGATATGTTAGTTTTTGTATTGTTCCAATGTTTACGGTCGGTTCTGCAAAATGGCAGGTAACGGTAGGGCTTTATGCAGGTTGGGAATTAGCCAACGTCAAGCCCATAACAAATGTAAAATTATTATTAGCATGTTGAGATTAAAAACAAAAGCTAAACATTTATTATCAAGCTGGGACTTATGCTGGGATTTGTACAAAAGTTTATTGGAATTCCGTCAAGCCTAACTTGCATAAAACCCAATGTTCAAGCAACACCTGCGGTGGGCTTCCTCAATTTTCAATTTCCCCAAAAGATATAGCGTCACTTTTGTTGTTCATCAAGTGTAAACAAAAATGAAACAGCATGAGATTTCTATTAAAGCATTAAACCCCGATGCAGTAAGCTTTGAATTGAAAAACTTCGCCAGGTATTGCTTATTCAGGACAAGGGTAAAGGCACCGTAAAAAACTATACAGCAGAGATGATGTTGCTGTATAAATATTACAATAACAAAATGGTAGCCACCATCACCCAGGAAGACATTGGACAATACTTTGTGTTTATAAAAACGGTGCACAAGGTTGGCCGTGCCAAGTGCCGCAGTGTAGCCAGTGCCTGTGCTTTTTTTTATAAGCAGGTAAAAAAAATGCCCTATGTTTTGCCCAGTGCATTATATCCTCAAAAGCAATTTATATTACCCAATATAATGAGCTAGCAAGAGGTAAGGCAACTGTTTGCAGCACCGCTTACTTTAAAAGAATATTGTGTAATCGGTTTGCTGTATGGCAGCGGCCTGCGCATCAGTGAAGTTACTGCGTTGTGTATCCAGGATATTGAGAGTCCCTCTAAACGAATAAAAGTAGTATAGGGCAAAGGAGCCAAAGACCGATACACTTTACTGGCCGGTAATTTACTAGATAAATTGAGGCATTATTATGTAGCTGCAAAAAGACCTAAACAGTTTTTATTTACCAGCCCTCAAACGGGTAAAGCCTTTCATCCAAGAAGTATACAATTGGTGGTAACGGGTGTTATGAAAAAAGCAGGCTTTACCCAACAAGGCTACACCTCCCACACGCTGCGCCATAGCTTTGCTGCACACATGCTGTATAATGGCAGCAACATCCATGCAATAAAAACATTGCTTGTCCATAGCAAACTAGAAACAACGATGGTGTACCTGAAACAACACACCCGGTTTGGCATTGTATCGCCGATGGATAAATTATTGGGAGGTAGCGATGGAACAGCAACCAATCAATGAAATAAGGCAATTGTTGCTACAAAAAACATTTGGTCACCCTTGCGTAAAAAAATTTTAATCAGAATAGCCGAGCCGTATTTAACCGGTTGCGTATTTGACATACCGCAGACATAGGTGTCCATCATTTAAAATGCAATGAAGGCAGTTGCAGTAATGAGCAGTATGAATACCATAGCTGTGGCGACCGGCATTGTCCTAACTGCGGCGGATTAAAAAAAGAACAATGGCTGCAAGACAGGATGAGCGAACTGTTGCCCACAACTTATTACTACCTGGTATTTACGTTGCCGCAAGAACTGCGTAGTTTGGGAATGGGTAACAGAACGATGCTATTTAATTTGTTGTTTCAATCCGGCCATCATACCATCAATAGGTTAAGTGCCGATAAAAAATGGTTGGGTGCCAAGCCAGGTATTGTAAGCATCCTGCATACCAACGGACAGGACTTAAGTTTTCATCCGCACATACATTGCATTGTAAGCGGTGGCGGTATCAATGCAGCAGGACAATGGATAAAAGAAAAACGAGCCAATGGTAATTACCTGTTTCCAAAGCCAGTAATTGAAAAGGAATACAGAGTGTATTTTCTACAAAAATTACAAACCCTGCTGCAGCAGCAAAAGTTAAAAACAACGGATG
>JAYVNR010000006.1:0-7846 GCA_043758305.1 Pedobacter sp.
CAAAATGAACTGATTTTTGGCATTGCATTGCACCATATACCAGCTGCTTTTGCTCTGGCGAGCGTATTGCTGCAAAACCGTGTGCCCAAAAATTCAATCTATATTTTACTGACGGCATTTGCCCTCATGACCCCGCTAGGATATTTTTTTAGCGAAGGCATCAGTAATGGCTCAATTGGAAATATTGATGCTTATTTCGACCGGATAATGGGAATAGTGATCGGCATATTCCTCCACATTTCTACTACCATACTTTTTGAGTCAAGCGTTGACCATCATTTTAATAAAAAGAAATTAATTGCTGTACTGGCTGGAACGGGAATTGCACTGGCAAATTTCCTCCTGAAATAGAGTACACCACCAAATAAAAAATGCCTGCAATTAGTAAGCATTTTATTGAAGAAGAAGAATATCGGTTATTCCCGAAATGCTCTTGCATATTCTGCCAGGGCATCCCTGTTTGCCTGACTTTGAAACAACTCATTTAATTGTGGGAAATTCGTCCTGTCTGTAAGTGTACGATATGAAAGTTTAGCTAGTTCCAACCTGCTGGTTTCAGAATTTATAAGCGATAGCAGTTGTTTTACCTGGCTAACTGAAAAGTAATTGTTTGGGTTGTTGAAAATATTTGTTTCTGCTGAGACTTTTAAAAGCTGCAACAGGTTTGCTCGCACAGTAAGTACCAGGTAATCAAAATCTGCGCTTGCCATAGGAGTTCTTACCGTTGCTGAAACTACCTGCCCAGTTTTTCCATACACGTAATTATTAAACTCTGTGCGGGTTGTTCCGCTAAATAAATCTCCCAGCTGTGCAAAATTTGTTTGGTCTGTTGCTCCGCGATAGGATAATTTAGCTAATTCCAACCTGTCGCTTTCGGAATTTATTTGCATTAATAACTGCCTGATCTGCATAGTGCTGAAATAGTAATTTGTATTGTTAAAAGCATCCCTTTCCGCATCGGCTTTCAAGCTCTGCGACCATTTATCCTTTATGCTTTGAAGCAGAGCATTAAATTCATAATCGGTTATTTGTGCTCTGGTTGTATTGGCCACTGCAACTTGCCCGCCCTTGCCGCTCACATAAGTATTAAATTCATTTCTATAAGCTGTGCTGTTGAACAAGTCTGATAACTGATAGAAGTTTGAAGCATCTGTTGCCCTTGCATACGAAAGCTTAACAAGATCGAGCCTGTCGCTTTCTGAGGTAACAAGGCTAAGCATCTGCCTTATTTGCCCAATATTAAAATAGTTGCCATTATTCGCCAAGGCATCGCGTATTGCTTCGCCTTTTAGTGATTGTGACCATTTATCACGGATGCTTTGCATAAGCTGGCTAAACTGATAATCAGCCATCTGGCTTTTAGTAGAGACCGAACCAGAACTCATGCCTCTATTCGCAAAAGCATTAAATTCATCCCTCTTAGCGGTGCTGTTAAATAAGGCAGCCAATTGGCTGAAATTCCCCTGGTCTGTTACATTTGCATATGCTAGTTTCGCCAGATCAAGCCTGTCGCTTTCGGAAGTAACAAGTACCAATAATTGCCTAACCTGTGCTGTGCTGAAATAATTAGCAGTGTTTGCAAATGCTTCATGTAAGGCATCGGCTTTAAGGCTTTGCGACCACTTGCCCCTTACATTTTGCATGAGCGCTTCAAAATTGCTTGCAGACATTTGGGCTGTAGCAGGCATATTGCTAACATTAGCTATTGCAGATTCACTTATTTGTACATTCCCGCTTGCTGTAATATTAATGTTTACATCAAAGTTTTGCCTCAATTCAAAAGATCGGGTAGAAATTAACGTGTTAGCTGTTTTGCCATTATAAGCTGCACTGTTGTTTTTTAACCTGTAAACTTTCAAAGTATGTGGCCCAAAGGGAACACTGTTTAAAGTGATAGTATAATTTGAAGAATTTTGGGAGTTGGTATTTGAGTAATAATTATTCCCATCAATAGATGCCTGATAGTTCTTAGTAGACTTATTGATAGACCTGAATGTAAGGGTGATTTTTCCAGTTGTCTGTGCAATTCCGGTGATTGATAAAAAACTGATTATAAGTAGTGCAACAATAGCTTTCATGTAATTTCCTCCTGTTTTGTACACATGAGCAAAATCTACGCCAATAGCAAGCCTATTGGAAAAAAACTCTTGTGAGGTATAAAGGTTAAGGGAATTGCTTATTCAACCATGTAATACATTGTGGTTGAATTTTCTGTGGTAAATATTGACTTTGCCTGCTCTAAAATATCATTTTCAGTAACAGCAAAATATTTTGAAACTTCCTCATTGAGCATTTCGGCATCGCCTAAAAGCTCGAATTGGGCAAGGTTCATTGCCTTTTCTAAAAGGCTCATTTGACCGAAAATCATGATAGACTCTACCTTGTTTTTTACTTTATCAAGTTCAGAAAGCGCTACGGTTTGTTCTTTTAGTTTATTTAATTCTTGCCATATCGCTTCCTCAGCCTGTGGCAGGGTTACGCCCGGCAAGGGTTTTCCTTCTACAATAAAAAGCCCGGGATCAAGGCTGCTTGTATGATATGCATTAACATCGCTGAAAAGTTTTTGCTCCCTCACCAGATTAGTGTACAGACGCGAGGAATGCCCCCTCGATAAAATATCTGAAATCAGATCGCATATGTAAAACCCTGAAGTATTGCGGGCAGGCATATGAAAAGCCATATAAATTGCGCTTACTGGCACACTGGCTTTTATAATCTCCCTCCGCTCCTGTAGCTGTTTGGGTTCCTGTGGAAGGCTTCGCTCATATTTTTCTCCTGCCGGGATTGGGCCAAACCATTTTTCTGCAAGCTGCCTTACATTTTCAGGGTCTACATTTCCCCCTACTACAACTATTGCGTTTTGTGGATTATAATGCTTCTTGAAAAAAGCTTTAACATCCTCAATTTTTGAATCTGTAATATGTGAAAGGTCTTTACCTATAGTTGGCCATCGGTATGGGTGCACTTTGTAGGCAATTGGGCGCATCTTGAGCCATACATCTCCATAAGGCTGGTTCAGGTAACGTTGTTTAAACTCTTCGGAAACCACATTGCGCTGCACTTCCAGGCTTTTTTCGCTGAAAGCAAGGTTTAGCATACGGTCGCTTTCCAACCAAAAAGCAGTTTCTAAATTTACCGCCGGTAGAGTGATATAATAATTGGTAATATCGTTGCTTGTAAAAGCATTGTTCTCGCCCCCTACGCGTTGCAATGGCTCATCGTAATTAGGGATGTTTACTGAGCCTCCAAACATTAAATGTTCAAATAGGTGCGCAAATCCGGTCTGGTTGGGGTTTTCGTCGCGGGCTCCTACATCATAAAGCACGTTCAAAACTGCCATAGGAGTAGTATTATCTTCGTGTACAAGCACACGCAACCCGTTATCTAACGTAAACCGGTGAAATTTGACCATATTTTAAATCGGTATTTTTTTATAAGGAAAAGCAAAGTTAAATGTTTTACAGTATTGCTCCCATTTCAGGTATTGATAAAGCCTTCCTGATTAAATTTCCATCTTTTATGAGACCACAACCAATATTCCGGTCGCTCGTTGATCATTTTTTCAAGATATCTAACGTGAGCTTCTGTTATCTCATAATCTTGAGTTTCCTTGGGTTTCTCAATTAACGGTATAAATGTGCAGGTATAGTATCCCCGCTTAACAACCTGTACATCGCAAAAAATCACCGGGCTTCCTGTTAGCTTAGCAACTTTTTCTATACCCAGAAAAATTGCGGTAGGCTGATTCAAAAATGTGGTAAAATAATGCGCTTCATGAAAATGAGGGGTTTGATCGCTCACGAAAACTGATAGCGTAATCTGTTTGCGATATTCCGCCATTTTGCGCAACGCCAGTTTCATTGGCACCATTACAGCGCCATAACGCGATCTTATGCCCTGCAAAAAAGTTTCAAGCACGGGGTTAGCCAGAGGCTTATAAATCACCAGATTTATCAACTTGCTGCTCAAGGGAAGCACATTCGCCATTTCCCAGTTGCCATAATGCCCTGCTGCAGCCAAAACACTTTCCCCTTGTGCATAATAGGCGTCTAAAAGTTCCGGATTGGTATATTTAAAATGTTTTTGTGCAGATTTCTTGCTTATCGAAATAATCTTTACTGATTCCATAATCAAATCGGCCAGATATTTATAGTACTTTCTTTCAATGCTGTGCAGCTCTAAAGCGGTTTTGGTTGGGAATGACTTGCTTAAATTAGTCTGCACTACCTGTCTGCGATATTTTGCTACATGGTATAGCATGAAAAAAATAATATCCGACAGGATATACAATGCCCAAAAAGGCAGTAGGGAGATTACATATAAAATGAAAATTAGTATCCTGCCAAGGAGAGCATTGAACATTAATTGCAATTTTTCCAAACTTATCACAAATTATTAAATCCATAAGTTTTAACATTGCCCCTAACTTATCTTTTATATAACTTCCGGCATTTATTTACTTAAAAATGAATTTTACTGTAACTGGCAATCTGGTTGATATTGCAAATAAAATCATCTATGCCGCAGAAATAACCGTACAAAACAAGCGCATCGCTAATATTAAACGTCTTGCAGAATTGCCCTTGCCGGGATTGAATTTTCTTATGCCGGGCTTTGTTGATGCACATGTGCACATAGAAAGCTCAATGCTAGTGCCATCAGAATTTGCCCGCATCGCAGTGGTTCATGGCACGGTTGCCACAGTGAGCGATCCGCATGAAATTGCAAATGTATGCGGTATTGAAGGCGTAGAATACATGATAGCCAATAGCAAAACCGTTCCCTTCAAATTCTATTTTGGTGCACCAAGCTGTGTGCCTGCCACTATTTTTGAAACCGCGGGCGCTGAGCTTAATGCCGATGAAGTGGGCTATCTGCTTGAAAAAGAAGAAATTTGTTACCTGGCAGAAATGATGAACTTTCCGGGTGTTTTGCATGAAGATAGCGAAGTGTTGAAAAAAATTGCTTTGGCAAAAGCCTTTGGAAAACCCGTTGATGGCCATTCTCCTGGATTGAGGGGAGAGCAGGCAAAAAAATACATTGATGCTGGCATTAGCACAGATCACGAATGTTTTACCCGCGAAGAAGCAGTTGATAAGCTTCAGTACGGTATGAAAATCCTTATCCGTGAAGGAAGCGCAGCTAAAAACTTCAACGCATTGATTGAGCTGCTTAACGATTATCCCGACATGATGATGTTTTGCAGCGACGATAAACATCCCGACAGCCTGGTAGAAAACCATATAAATAAGCTGTGCGCAGATGCCGTTGCCAGAGGGATTGAACTGTTCAAAGTATTAAAAGCAGCTTGTGTAAATCCGGTTGAGCATTATAAATTAAACGTGGGGCTGCTTCGCGAAGGCGATTCTGCTGATTTCATTTTGGTAAAAGATTTGCAAAATTTCAAGGTGCTTAAAACCTACATAAATGGAGAGCTGGTAGCAGAAAATGGAAGAACAAACATCCAAAAACAACCAGTTAAAATACTGAACCAGTTTAATTGTAAGCCTAAAACAGCTGATAATTTTCGATACAAGGCTTTAAGCGAAAGCTCAAAAACCCAAAATATAGCAGTGATAGAGGCGCTTGATGGGCAGCTAATTACCAATAAACTGGCGGTTGATATGCCAGTTTATAATGGCGAAATTAACTGCGACATTGGCAATGATATTTTAAAAATTGCTGTTGTAAACCGATATCACGATGCGCCCGTCGCCATAGCGTTTATCAAAAATTTTGGATTGAGGGAAGGTGCTCTTGCATCATCCGTTGCGCACGATAGCCATAATATTGTGGTTGTTGGCGTTGATGATGAAAGCATAGTAAAGGCTGTTAATCTGATAATTGAATGCCGCGGGGGCGTAAGTTGCATAAGCAATATGGATAATCTGGTTTTGCCTCTGCCTGTTGCCGGCCTTATGAGCGATGCTGACGGCTATCAAGTTGCTGAAAATTATACGAGGATTGATGCAATGGCTAAAAGCCTTGGCTCTAAACTCAGTGCACCATTTATGACACTATCTTTTATGGCACTTTTGGTTATTCCAGAATTAAAGTTAAGCGACAAAGGCCTTTTTGACGGTAATGCATTTGAGTTTATAGATTGATCAAGTGCTTGCTACCTTTTGACATGATCTGCTAGCTTATGCGAGTTTGAAGGGTTTTTATCCTCCAGGCATAACAGGATTATGATAGAAATTATCGGGATTAAAAAAGATATCCAAAACCAGAACCAAAATTCCCTGCCATTGCTGCGAGCGATAGTGCCTGCAATGATCTGAGGTGAAAGAAGAATAAAAGCAGCAAATATTATTAATGGTATTTCTGGCATTAGCCTAGTTTTTAATGCAAAAATATAAAATCACACTAACAGAGTCAATACCTTTGGGCTGGTGTTTACTGGTAACCTTTTTTAATGGATTATTGTCCAATCCAAGTGAATCAACCACGCCTCTTTGAGATTAAAAATTTAATCTCTACATTTGCATCCCTTTACAAAAGAAGGATTTAATTAACTAAACAACACAAATGCAACAGTACGAAACAGTGATCGTTCTTACCCCGTTGTTATCTGAAGAAATTGCGAAAGAGGCAGTAGCCAAATTCACAAAAATCTTGACCGATAACGGAGCCGAAATTATCCAGGAGGATAATTGGGGTTTGAAGAAATTAGCGTACCCTATCCAAAAGAAAACTACAGGGTACTATCACCTCACCGAATTCAGAGCTCCGGGTGAATTAATTAACAAACTGGAGGTTGAATATAAACGCGATGAGCGTATTTTGCGATTCCTTACAGTTGCTTTAGACAAGCATGCTGCAGCTTATGCAGATAAGAAGCGCAGTGGTGCTTTTAATAAAAAGAAACCAGACGGGGCAACAGCATAATGGCAAAAGATCAGATTCAATATGTTACCGCTCCAAAAGTGGAGGATAACCGCAAAAAGTATTGCCGTTTTAAAAAGAATGGAATTAAGTACATTGATTACAAAGACGCCAACTTTTTATTAAAGTTTATTAACGATCAGGGGAAATTGCTGCCACGGAGATTGACTGGCACTTCTTTGAAATTCCAGCGTAAAGTGGCACAAGCTGTGAAACGCTCACGCCACATCGGTTTATTGCCTTATGTTACAGATTCATTAAAATAGAGGGGATAACGAAATGGAATTGATTTTAAAACAGGATATCAAGAACCTTGGAGAAAAGGATGATATCGTAAATGTAAAACCGGGTTATGGCCGTAACTTTTTGATACCAAAGGGTTATGCTGCAATGGCTACAAGCTCTGCAAAAAAAGTTTTAGCAGAAAACTTAAAGCAAGCCCAGTTTAAACAGGACAAAATTAAAAATGATGCTTTGGCAATTGCAGAAAGATTAGAGAGCGTTAAGCTTACTATCGGTGCAAAAGCTGGCGAAAGCGGCAAAATATTTGGATCAGTAAATACCATTCAGGTTGCTGATGCTTTGAAGAAAGAAGGGTTTGAAGTTGACCGCCGCCGTATTACGTTTGAAACCGAGCCTAAATTTGTTGGTGAGTATATTGCTAACTTAAACCTTCACAAAGAAGTGAAAGTTAAGGTGCCTTTCGAAGTAGTGGCAGAATAGCCGCCTCGGGTCGTTTGTACTCGAGACATCTTCGCCTTCTTAGGGGAGAGGAGAATTTTAATGCACTACAAAATTTAAATAAAATGCTTCCTGATTTTTCTGGGAGCATTTTTTATTTTAGCCAATGGCGATAAACAAAGCTGGTAGAACTGGCAATGCAAAAAAATCAGGTTTGCAGCGTATGCTTTTTGCTTTCAAGAGAGCTGTTGTTCTTTTTTTTATTTTGAGTTTCCTCTGG
>JAYVNR010000007.1:0-7837 GCA_043758305.1 Pedobacter sp.
TTTTTGACCATTTATAATTTAAATAAAATCACTGTGGCTCAAGTGGAAGGACATGCCATTGCCGGTGGATGTGGCTTAGCTACCGTATGCGACTTTGTATTTGCCGTGCCAGAAGCAAAATTTGGATATACCGAAGTAAAAATCGGTTTCATACCTGCTTTGGTAGCAGCGTTTTTATTGAAAAGGATAGGTGAAGCCCGATGCAAAGAGCTCTTGTTGAGCGGAATCCTTATCAATGCACAAAAGGCTAATGAATATGGCCTGATAAATTTTGTATCAGAAAAGCTGGAAATAAAACAAACTGTTCAACAATATGCTGAAAGCCTCTGTAATGAAGTTTCAGAAAGTTCAATAATGCTCACCAAAAAATTGCTTAGCCAGCTTAATTGCCAGCCTTTAAACCAAAGCCTTGATATCGCCGTTAAGGCAAATGCAAATGCCCGCACTATTCCCGATTTTAAAACCGGTATCAACAGCTTTCTAATAAATAAAAAAATAAACTGGTAATAAGCGGCATAAAACACAAGCCCCTGGATGGTGTTGATCTATAGCGTTTCTAACAAACTACCCCAAATTTACCATGCAGCCACAAGCTAAAGTACCTTATGAAGTTTTTTTAATTGGCGATACCGGCAGTATTGCAAATGGCAAGCCGGACCAGGTACTTGAAACGCTTAAAGCCCATTTGAAACCTGAACAAGCATCGGCAGTAGTTTTTTTAGGAGATAATGTTTACCCCAGAGGCTTACCGGAGATTGGGCATTTATTAAGAAAAGGTGCAGAAGGCATACTCAAAAGCTACTATGATGCATTTAAAGAATACCATGGCAAGCTGATTTTTATACCGGGCAACCATGATTATAACAAAGGCCGGAGCGATGGGCATGAATATGTGGTCAGGCAAGAAAAATATCTTGAGGAATTATTCGACAGTAAAAATATTTTTCTTCCTACAAATGGTTGCCCTGGGCCTGCCGAAATCAATGTAAATCAACATGTAGGCATAGTTGCAATAAATACCCAATGGTGGATGCAAGGGGGTATTCAGCCTCTCGGCAAACAGTTTGGGTGCAGGGTAGCATCGGAAGAAGATTTTTTTGAAGAACTGGAAAAATACTTTGAAAAAAATAAACACCGGCATATTTTAGTGCTAGGGCACCATCCGGTATATAGTTATGCAATACACGGCGGCAGCTTTAAGCTAAAGCACCATATTTTCCCACTCACCCTTTATGATCCTGATGCCTACATTCCTTTGCCCATAATTGGATCATTGATACCCCTTTACAGAAAATGGCTTGGAGCAAAAGAAGATATGTCTTATCCTCATTATCGAAAGCTCCGCAATAAGCTAAAAGAACTATTTTCAAAATACCCAAACCTTATGTATGCCTCGGGGCATGAGCATAACCTGCAATATGTGTACAAAAATAAAAACCATTACATTGTTAGTGGTGCCGGTTCAAAGCTTAAATATGTTATCCAAAGTGGAAAACACCTGTTGTTTGGGTTAAAGGCAAAGGGGTTTTTTAAACTGAGGTTTGAAAACGATGGATCTGTTTTTAGTTCTGCCTGGGTTGTAGACAGCAAATTGCAAAAAGGAAGGCTTGCTTACGAAAAGCAGCTAATCTGATTATTTCTTAGCAGGGACAATAACATTGAGGGCATTATGGAGCATTTCAATTTTAATTCTATTCACTTTGCCGATCACTTCTCCATCAACTTGTAACGTGGTTTTTTTGTACGAACGCACCTCAGCACCGCTACAACTAATAACTTCTACATATTCAGAATTATTAAGTCGGCCTACAAACATTTTCCAAGCTATAGAAAGTAGGTGCACACGTGGAAAAGGCTTAATTACCACTATTTCAAATTTGCCATCGCCTAACTTGCCATCGGGATTAATAACTGCTCCGGTGCCGTATTTAGAAGCATTTGCAAAAGTTAATGAAACAGCTTTTACTTCTCGCTCTTTGCCTTCAGTATTAATAAAGAACCGGTAATACTTTATAAGGAACAGTTCGTTTACAAGATACTTGGCATATGTTGAAATGCCGCGGTTTGGGTCTTGCTCAAAACGCTTAACTATACGTGCATTAAGCCCTACATCAGCAAGGTGGATGCATATATTCCCATTCACTTTCAATAAATCTATTTTTCTGGAAACGCACTTTTCCAGCAAGGTTAATGCTTCGGGAATGCTATTGCCAATCTCTAATTCTTTGGCCATTCCATTTGCCGACCCGGCAGGAAGTATCAGCAATTTTATTGAGGTGTTTGAAAGCAGTTTAGCCATTAAATTAACGGTGCCATCGCCTCCTATGCAAGCCACTGTATCAGGCTTATAACTGGCTATTTTCTTTTTAATGTTTAATTCTTCATCGCCCGATGCCATTTGGTAAATAGAATACTCAAAATTTATACGGGCAGCCTCGCCGTTTATCAGCTTCTCTACGTTTTCACTTTCACCTTTCCCAGATTTAGGGTTAATAACGAACAGTACTTTCACAGGCATTTTTTAGTAGCTAGGTTGAGAACCCAATAGTTTAACAATTACAACTGTTCTTTAACCTCAAGCAAAAACTGCTTAAGGTTTTCTAATGAAGCAATGATTTTCTGATTTTCCTTTACTTCGTTTTTATTGCCCCTTAGGTGCTCTTTAGCGCCCTGCAAAGTAAAGCCTTTGTCCTTAACCAGATGCAGGATAGCTTTTAAGTTCTCAATATCCTCCGGAGAAAATAATCGGTTCCCTTTTTTATTTTTCTTTGGCTGAAGAATCTCAAACTCCTTTTCATAAAAACGGATTTGCGAAGCATTTACATCAAACATCGCTGTAACCTCGCCCATGGTATAGTATAGTTTATTGATTTCGTGTTCTTTATATGGCATTGGAGAATTATTTGATGGGATTGATTACTTTTTGAACGTTAGCAGCAAATCGTCCGAACCGTACATATATAATAGCCCATACCGGATGTCGAAATGCTTCACCTTGCCTAAATTAGAAATAATCTGGTTCTCAGAGTCCATCATTCCTTCGCAATAAAGCTTAGTTGTAGCAATTTTTTCAAAAGAAAGGAGGCTGTTAACTTTTGTGTATTCCCCATTTAAGGTATTGCAAGCAGCTTTACCGATAACTTTATCATCTTTAAATTCTATATAGGCATTCTCGCCTAAAGAAACGGGCTTCTTGTTCATCGCAATCAGTTTCCAATGTGTTTCTTCAAATTTAGGCTGATCGGCATTTTGACTGACCGTCTTGCAGGACCACATTAAGATTATAGATATGCACAGCAGCAAATAATTTTTCATACAAAGGAGTTTAACAGATTTAATGAAATTTAGTTTAATTAAATACTTTGTGCAATAACAAAGCCACTTGCCCAGGCCCACTGAAAATTATAGCCGCCAAGCCAACCTGTTACATCTACACACTCTCCTCCAAAATATAAACCAGGCATTTTTTTCGCTTCTAAAGTTTTAGATGATAGCTCGTGCGTTGCCACACCGCCTTTCATTACTTCAGCTTTATCATACCCTTTGCTGCCCGCAGGCTTAATTGTAAATTTATGTATTAAAGCATGTATTTCATTGCAGTCTGCTTTGGTCAACGAAGCTATATTTTTATCTACCGGTATAAACTTGCTCAATGCATCTGCAAATTTTCTGGAAAACAAACCCGCAAGCAAATTTCCGAATATCCTTTTGCCATTTAGCTGCTTTTCATTATTTATAATCTCAAGTATGTTTTCATTTGGCAGCAAATCTATATGGATTTCTTCGCCAGGGCTCCAGTAAGACGATATTTGCAAAATAGCAGGCCCACTAAGCCCCCAATGTGTAAATAATATATTCTCTTCAAAACTTGCCTTTCCATTCCAAACACGGGCATATATGCTATTGCCAGAAAGTTCTGCAAACCAATCTGCATCTTTTCCTGTAACCGTTAATGGAACAAGTGCTGGCGCAGTTTGTTCAATTGCTAAGGCAAATTGTTTAGCAGTTCTAAGTGCAAAGTCTGTAGCGCCCATCTTTGATATAGGCAGCCCTCCACTTGCAATAACCACCTTTGGGCTTATAATTTTAAACTCTGTCCCAAATTGTTCATAACTAACTACAAACCCCCCTGTCGCTCTTTCCACCGACTTTACATCGGCATTGCATTTTATTTCCTGCTCTAAATCAGCGCAAAGCGAAATAAAAACCTCAACAACATCTTTTGCATTATTGCTAACTGGGAACAACTGGCCAAGTGTTTTTTCTTTCCCGGAGATACCATACGTTTCAAAAAAATCAATAGTATCCTGTACTGTCCATTGCGAAAAAGCAGACTTGCAAAAATGGGGATTTTGGGACAGGAAATTAGCCTCAGAGATATACAGGTTTGTGTAATTGCATCTCCCGCCTCCAGAAATAAGGATTTTAGCTCCTGGATTGTTGTTTTTTTCAAGTACAAGGGTACGCTTTCCTAAAAATCCGGCTTGTACTGCGCACATTAGCCCACAAGCCCCACCTCCAATAATTATGGCATCAAAAGCATCCATAGCAATATATATTATGGCATTGCTAATAATAAAAAAAGCCCTGCCAATGGCGGGGCTAATTCACAATATTAAGGTTAAGCAAAGCCGAAGTAAGATTAATAGACTTTAACAATGAAAATATAATCCTGCATTTTTTTAATTTGTTCTACACGGCTCATCCCTGCAAGCGTATTTCTGTTGTTTACAACTAATTTTTCTGTGAGCGAATCTTTGGGTATAGACTCGATTGCCTTTAGCAAAAACCCTGATTTTATTGCAAAAGCGGCTCCGTCAAATTTCAGCTGTTTCCCTTTTATAACACCAATCACATTTCCGCGATTGTCAAATAAAGGACCGCCACTGTTGCCTGGATTAACATTCATATCAATCTGATAAGAAGTTGTATCTCCATCGAACCCGCTTTTGGAGCTTAAATTGCCCTTGCTAAAAACAATATCATCCCGTGGGAAACCTACTGTGTAAATTTCTTCCCCCAAATCTGAAGACGATTTTTTAATAGAATATGGCAGCGAAGTAAATGGCTTAAAAGCGGCATCAGTAATTTGCAATATGGCTAAATCATATACCGGATCAGAATAAATGGTTTTTACTTTAAAAGATTCACCATCGTTATTTTGTATATAAATAGAGTCTGCACCATCAATAACGTGGTAATTGGTAACTACATACCCATTTGTTGAAAGCGCAAACCCAGTGCCGCCGTAATGCCCGGGATCTGAAGGGCCACGCAAGGGCTTATCGCTTATATTCTTTATTATCGCATTTTGAGACCTTTTAAGGTTGTTGATTTCGCGTCGCAAAGCACTATAATTTGATTTTGTATCGGGAGTAAAGTAACCTGTTGATAATAAGGTTGATAAAACAGCGAGAATGGCTATGGTTGCTGCAATGGCCAGATTGTAACGGTGTTTATTCCATTTACGTTGAATTTGAACAGTATTAGGCAATA
The DNA here is from genome assembly GCA_043758305.1 of Pedobacter sp. GTDB lineage: Bacteria > Bacteroidota > Bacteroidia > Sphingobacteriales > Sphingobacteriaceae > JAQSWM01. Next base: position 5,497 of record JAYVNR010000007.1, read on the forward strand.
CATCGCTTTCTATAGCTTCAATATCTAACTGGCTGTGCGCATCCTGCATATCTGCCAATAATTTGGTACGATCACCGAATTCTATTAATTGGCTTAGAAAGTTTTGATGCGCTACAACCTGATGGTCTATATCAGGGTTGTCTCTCCGCAAAACCTCAAATTGAGTAGATTCTGCTGCGGATAATTCCCCATTCAGGTAGGCTTCTATGTGGCTTAAATCTATTTCACTTTTCATATTCCTTAAATTTTGCCTTGAAAAAATAGTTTCTTAAGGCGTTGCAGGCATTTGTATTTTTGAGTTTTGGCATTATCCGAATTGGTGTAGCCAAACTTCTCACATATATCCTGCATAGAACTATTGTTTAAATAAAAATCTTCTATAATAGTTTTGCACGGTTCGCCTAACAGATTTAAAGAATGCTCCATTTGCCTGAATTGTTTGTCTTTAATTTCATGCTGCTCTAAGTCATGTTCAACAGGCAAAACTTCTTCAAAATCTTTAATACTGCCGGCATTGCGGCTTTTCTGGCTTAGCCTTTTAAGCCAAAGCCTTCTGGCTACCGAATAAATAAAAGTTTTGAGCTTGCTGCTAAGTTCAAAATTTCCATTTCTGATTTTATTATAAAGAACAATAACAGCTTCCTGAAAAACATCTTTAGCGTCGTCCTCATCGCCGCTATTCATCAGCACCAAACGCAAAACCATTGGAAAATATGCTTTGTATAATTGGTTTAGCGTTTCTTTTGAGCCGTTTAAAACTCCCAATATAACTTCACTATCTGTTGGAACTGACGCCTTTATCACGCTGTTTAGCTTAATACTCAATTTGCATTAATTGTAACCCAATGATAGAAAAATAATCCAAATTGCTTTTGTATATGATTCCAATTTTATCTATAAACACTGATAGGATAAATTATTTTGTTTTTATTTTATAATACCGGGTTACTTTTTAAAACAAGTGGTATTAAGCTGTAAACTTATTAATCACTTCAAAAATAAAAAACATGAAAAACCTTTTCAAATTTGGCTTTTTAGCTTTAGCAATCTCTTTATCAGTTGCAGCTTGCAGCTCAAACAAAACTGAAAGCAACACAGCTGATTCAATTGATTCTACTGCTGATGTAGCTACTGATTCAATCGATTCTACTGCTGATGCAAAAACTGATACAATTGATTCTACAGCAAGTGCAAAAATGGACTCAGTAAAGAAATAATTAAATTTTTTACCGAAAAAATTAAAGCCGTTGAAAATATCAACGGCTTTTTTTATGATATATTCAAAAAAATTGATTTATTTAGTAAAAAACAACTAATCGTACAAATAAAACTCAAAATAAAACAACATGAAAAATTTATTCAAATTTGGTTTCCTTGCTTTAGCAATCTCTTTGTCTGTAGCAGCTTGTAGCTCAAGCAAAACAGAAACTGCTTCATCTGATTCTGATTCAACAATGATGATGTCTGATTCTACTAAAATGATGATGTCTGACTCTACTATGATGGACAGCACTAAAATGGATAGCATCAAAAAAGATAGTACCGCTAAAATGTAATATCCTTTTCAATAAAAAAAACCCAATGCCATAAGCATTGGGTTTTTTTATGCTTATTAATTTAAATTGTTGTCATTCGTGTTCTTCGCTCTGGGCTAGATGTACAACTTTTTTCTTTTTTCCAAATTTCTCTTTTAGATTAATCCGAATCAGATACATACATGGAACAAGAATAAGTGTAAGGAATGTTCCAAAAGCTAAACCGAAGATCATTGTCCATGACAATGGGCCCCAAAAGGCTACATTATCCCCCCCAAAATAAATATGCGGGTTAAACGTGGTTAGCAGAGAAGTAAAGTCTATGTTAAATCCAACAGCCAGCGGTATTAAACCCAATATAGCTGCTATAGCTGTAAGTATAACCGGTGTCATCCGGGTACGGCCTGCTTCAAGGGTAGCTTCGTATGGCGACATGCCTTCTTCGATCATCAAATCTGAGAACTCTACCAATAAAATACCATTGCGCACAACAACTCCCGCAAGAGCAACAATTCCAATCCCCGTCATTACAATCACAATGCTCATATCGAAAATGCTAATGCCTAACAGTACGCCAATTATGCTGAATAAAATTTCGCTTAAAATTATAAGCGTTTTGCCTACAGAATTGAATAATAATACCAGGATAAGCAATATTAAAAGCAAAGCAGTTAAAAATGCCATCCCCAGGAAGCTTGCCGCATCTTTCTGATCTTCCTGTTCACCAGTCATTTGTATGTTTATCCCTGGCGGGGTTTTGAAATTATTTATTTCGCTCTGCACATTTGCAACAACGTCGTTTGCAT
>JAYVNR010000008.1:0-7827 GCA_043758305.1 Pedobacter sp.
GTTTTGCGAACTGCAAAACGCATAATCGGGACTATCCATTAATACCAAAATGTATTTGTTGTTATCCCCCAGATAATTAAATGATTGCGGGATTTGTTCTGCCGGTTTCTCCACTCCTTGCACCTCAATCTCAACAATCTCCAGAAGTTCCGGTCCAGCGATTGAATAAAGGTCGTCAGTCATCAGCATGCGCAAAGCAAATGGATCGGTAGTTAACAAATTAGGCATAAGGCAAATCTATGGTATCTGTTAAAAATAGTTAAAAAGCCCGTGTATTTTTTATTAAGGGCTAATTTCGAAGCCTGCGCCGTTTGAGGGGCATCAGATAGAAATATCTGAAAAATACGGATTTATCTGATATTTTTGCGCAATCAAGTATTCAGCATACCTGGTTTTGCCACATCAAAATGAACATTTTTAAAATGAGAAATATCTTAAGCACACTTATACTATCAATGCTTACAACTTTTACTGTTTTTGCCCAGCCTAAAACGCTTGACAAAGTTGCAGCAGTTGTGGGCGGTGCGGTAATCCTTCAGTCTGATGTAGAACAGCAGTACGCCCAGTATTTAGCCAAGGGCAATAAAGAAGACCAGCAAATAAGATGTTACCTTATACAGCAATTGCTTACTCAAAAATTATTATCGCAGCAAGCAGTTATAGATTCCATTACAGTAACTGACGAAGATGTTGACGATAATCTTGACCGGCGCATGCGTGCTTTCATCTCACAGGCAGGCGGGCAGGAAAGGCTTGAGCAATTTTTAAACCGCTCTGTATTGCAATACAAAGAACAAATAAGGCCTGATATTAAAGAACAGCTGGTTGCCGATAAAATGCAACGGAAAATAACTGAGAAAGTAACTATTACCCCGCTTGAGGTTAAGCGTTTTTTTGAATCTATTCCTAAAGACAGCTTGCCATATTACAGCACCGAAGTTGAAGTTGGCGAATTGATCTCTTACCCGAAACTAAATAAAGCAGAAAAAGAAGTTTTTCATGATAAGGCTGAATCATTGCGCCTTCGCGTTAAAGCAGGAGAAGATTTTGCCACTCTGGCTAAATTATATTCCCAAGATCCGGGTTCGGCAACCGAGGGTGGCGAGCTGGGTTTTGTAGATCGCACAACACTCGTTAAAGAGTTTGCAGCTATGGCATTTAAGTTAAAAGCAGGCGAAATGTCGCCAGTTTTTGAAACAGAATTTGGTTTCCATATATTACAGGTTATTGAGCGCAGGGGCGAGCAGGTAAATGTTAGGCATATACTGATTAAAACAGAGCCTACAAATGCCAGCCTTGCACGTTCAAAAGCACATATAGATAGTATTTATCAACTGGTTGCCACTAAAAATCTCCCTTTTTCTACAGCAGCATCATTATACTCTGATGAAAATGAAACCAAATACAATGGAGGTATGATGCTTAACGCCGAAAATGTTCAAAGCCGTACTACCTATATTCCAACAGATAAGTTAGATCCACAAGTTTTTCTGGCAATTGATACCATGAAGGTGAGCAATTATTCTCGTCCCGAAATTTTTACAAGCGCCAGCGGAAAACAAGGTTACAGGTTCTTATATTTGAAATCGAAGACCGATCCTCACCGTGCAAATTTAGAACAGGATTTGCCAAAATTAAAGGACGCGGCTTTTGAAGATAAAACCAACCGTACCGTTAGCGAATGGTTTGAGAAGCGCCGGAAAACAACCTATATTAAAATTGATCCGGAATATCAGGACTGTAGTGCCCTGAAGATATGGACCAAAAAAGCTAACTAAAAATGCCAAAATACAGCACTGAAATTGAAGCCGTTGATGCGCTAAGCGCCTCATACAAAACCATTCGCCAAGAAATAGGCAATATTATAATTGGCCAGGATGATGTAGTGAAATCGGTGCTTATCTCTATTTTCAGCAATGGGCACTGCCTGCTTGTGGGCGTGCCGGGGCTGGCAAAAACACTTTTAGTACAAACAGTTGCTCAGGTTTTGGACCTTTCTTATAACCGCATACAGTTTACTCCAGATTTAATGCCTTCGGACATTATTGGTTCTGAAATTTTAGGAGAAGACCGCTCTTTTAAATTTATCCCGGGACCTGTGTTTTCAAATATCATCCTTGCAGATGAAATAAACAGAACACCGCCTAAAACACAGGCTGCACTGCTTGAAGCCATGCAGGAAAAAATTGTAACAGTTGGCGGGCAAACCCACGTGCTTCCAAAGCCATTTTTTGTGCTTGCTACTCAAAACCCAATAGAGCAGGAAGGTACTTATCCATTGCCAGAAGCACAATTAGACCGCTTTATGTTCAATGTTTTTCTTACGTACCCTACCTTTCAAGAAGAATTGCAGGTAGTAAAAAATACTACGGCTAACAGAGAGGTAAGCCTAAAAAAAATCCTCACTGCCGAAGAGATTTTAAATTTTCAGCAATTGGTAAGGAATATTCCCATTACAGATAATGTTCTGGAATATGCTGTTTCGCTTGCAAGCAAAACCCGCCCTAATACCGCTTCTGCCACAGATGATGTAAATAAGTTTTTAAGTTGGGGGGCCGGGCCACGGGCCTCACAGTATTTAGTGCTTGGTGCAAAATGCCATGCTGCAATATCTGGAAAATATTCACCTGATATTGAAGACGTTCAGGCTGTTGCCGAGCCAATATTGCGCCACCGGATTGTTCGAAACTATAAAGCAGAAGCCGAAGGTGTTTCTACCGAAGCAATTATAAAGAAATTATTTTAGCTCTCGACCACTTCAATATCTTTTAGAAAAGCTGATTTCTGCTCATCGGCATATACGCCATAAGCATCGATTAAAAGGCCTTTATGCCCCTTGTTGCTTTCTATTGCGTATAAGGCTACGTTATCATCCGGATCGCTCATCCCTTCAAAACGGTAAACCGAAGTTATTTTTAAATCCTGTGGCTTAAATTTTTCGCTTATTTTGCTGCAATACAAACATGCCTGTTCTATGTTGAATTCATAGTTGTACCCTCTTTCCCGCAGGTCGTCAACTGCTTCGCTAAGTGTAGAATAATTATGATTGGGATTGCTCATGGCGTTAATTTTTCTAAATTTAAACAAAATGCTCAAATGAAAATGTCCAAGTTTCTTATTTACTAATCTATGCTACATGCTTTGTACAATCTGCCTTTGCTCAGCAAAAAGGCAATTATGTAATGGTTATCCACGGCGGGGCTGGCACAATATTAAAATCAACCATGACTCCCGAAAGGGAAAATGCCTATCGCAATGATCTCACAAAAGCTCTCCAAGCCGGGTACAATTTGTTAAAAGCTGGAAAAAGCAGCCTTGACGCTGTAGAAGCAAGCATCCGGATTATGGAAGATTCTCCATTGTTCAATGCCGGTAAAGGGGCCGTATTTACTCATGAGGGCAAAAACGAGCTGGATGCAGCCATTATGGATGGGAAAACTCTGGCAGCTGGCTCTGTTGCAGGGGTTACTACAATTAAAAATCCGGTTTCTGCTGCTCGGGCGGTTATGGAAAAATCAGAACATGTAATGATGGTTGGCGCCGGTGCAGAAAAGTTTGCCAAAGAAGCAGGGCTGGAAATTGTTCCTCCAAGCTATTTCTGGACGCAGGAAAGGTGGGATGCATTGCTTAAAGCAAAAAGAGATGATTCTATTAAAACCATGTTGAATAAAAAGGGCAGCCTGCTGGGCACCGAAAACAAAGACAATAAATTTGGAACAGTAGGTGCTGTTGCCTTAGATAATTATGGCAACCTTGCGGCGGGAACTTCTACCGGAGGGATGACTGATAAAAAATATGGCCGTGTAGGCGATGCGCCAATAATTGGGGCTGGAACATATGCTAATAAACTTGTAGGCATATCATGCACAGGCTGGGGTGAGTTCTTCATCCGTAATGTAGTTGCTTATGATGTAGCAGCACTAATGGAATATAAAAGCCTTTCTGTAAAAGATGCTACCAATGAGCTTATAATGAAGAAAGTACCGCAATTAGGGGGCGATGGAGGATTAATCGCTCTTGACAGGAATGGAAATGTTGCTATGCCATTTAATACGGCCGGCATGTACCGTGGCACAGTAACAAAAGACGGCAAAATTGATGTTTCAATCTACAAAGATTGATCTTTATTTTTTAGTAGTGATTATTACAACTCCATTGGCACCTCTTGTACCATAAATTGAGGTTTCTGATGCATCTTTCAGCACAGAAATAGTTTTAATATCATTCGGGTTTAATGTAGATATATCCGCCATTGGCAAGCCATCAACAATATACAAAGGCTCTGTAGTGCTAATGCTGTTATTTGAATTAAACGAATTAATACCTCGTATGCGTACCCGGAAACCGCCTGCTGTATTTGTTACAATAACTCCGGGGAACCTTCCCTGCAATTGCTCCCTCACATCGCCGGCCGACGGCAGGTTTTTGCTTTCTATAGAATTAGAAGATCCTAAAATATCTCTTTGCTGCTGGCTTCCATAACCATTAGAAACAGGGCTATCTGTTAATTTATACAAACTGTTCAATGAAATGTTTAACATTCCATTTTGATTAAAAGACCGTTCTTTGATTTTGTTGCCTAACGAGAAAAACTGCACTTTCCCGGATTTTCTGGGAGACAAAAGGGAAAATGAGCCATCTTCTGCCGATAAAGTTTCAATATCATAGCCCTTAATTTTTACTACTACGCCTTTAACAGGTTTCCCATTATTGTCTATAATATTGCCTTTTACCGTAGTTTGAGATACAGCAAAACTGCATAAAGCCAATACCCCGAAAACATTCAGCAGTATGGCAAACATTGCCCTTTTCATAATAAAAAATTTAAATACTATTTGTGGCTCAATCGGTTACATCAAATATACAAATTATGATGAAAGGATTTTTTTAATATTTAAGATGAGTATTACCCTGGTGTTAGTACTTCTACAATCATTGCCCATTTGTAATTAGGCTGCATTTCCCAAATACGCAGATAATAATATTGCTTCTGCTCTCCAGCTGATTCAAGGCTGGCATTTCCATACGTGTAGGCAAGCTCACCGCTCAATGCCCTATCGGATTTTATTGGTTGAGAAGAAGTTTTAAATTTATGCGTCTCCCAGAACCGTGCAACAGCTGCCTTGCCTAGAATAGGCTCATACCCCGGGAATAACAGCCTTGTATTATTAGCTAAAAACTCCTCATAAGCTATTTTACTATTTGCTTTCCTGATGGTACAGAATAATTTATCGTTGCTAAATACAATATCTTCCCTTTGATCGTAGCTTGATTGTTTTTTTAAACGGACAAAATCTTCATTTAAAGGGTTCTCTAAACGAAGTTCGGGTTTAGTTGTGGGCATTTTATGGGCAACCCCAATATCAATAGCCAATTTCCATGTGCCGTTTCTTCCTCTTTTCCAAACAGAGAAATAATCGCCATATCCAGCAATGCTACTGGTATCTGTTTGCTTAAAAACATACGGGCCGCTTGTAAATCCCCAATCGCTGCTTTTAGCAATGCGGGCATACATGGGCTGCCATGAAAGATAGCCGGGCACCTCATTTTTTGTTTTATAAAAATCCACTGCTTTTACCGGGCCGGGCCTAAAAACTATACTATTCTCATCAGAAAAATTGAGAAAAGCTTTTTTTATCCCCTTTTGCTTTGCCTGTTCCGAGAATTTATTTTCATTAGCTGTTATTTGGCTCACCTTATCTGATATGGTTTGCGCAGAACAGAAAGTTATGTAGAATAGAGCTATTACAAATAAATTAAGCCGTTTCATAGTCTTCAAATTGATTCTTCTTATTAATGTGCAAATTAACTTTTATCCCAGGTTGTGCCTGTTTTGCTGTCTTTTAGCTGAATGCCAATCTCTTCCAGTCCAATTCTGATCTTATCGGATATAGCATAATCTTTATTAGCTTTTGCCTCCTGCCTCAGGCGTACTATAAAATCCATAATTTTGCCTGTATCATCGCCTTGTGCAAACTCATGTTGCAAACCAAGCACATCAAAAACAAATTGGTTCATTACATTTTTTAAACTTTCTAAATCTGGCTGGCTGATTGATGCTTTATTATCAAAAACACTATTTATAAAACGGGAGGCTTCAAACAGTTCGGCAATAAGCACCGGGCTGTTAAAATCATCGTCCATAGCATCAATGCACCGTTTCTTAAATGCATCTACCTCAAAATCAGACTTGGTTGAAGCTGGCAGTTTGTCAAGCAATCTCATTGCGCTCATAAGCCGCTTAAAACCTTTATCAGAAGCTTCTAATGCTTCGTTAGAAAAATCTAAAGTGCTGCGGTAGTGTGCCTGGAGCATAAAAAACCGCACAGGCATTGGCGTATAGCCACTTTTTAAAAGTGGGTGGTTGCCAGTGAACAATTCTTGCGGCAAAAATCCATTCCCTGCCGATTTAGACATACGCGTACCGTTAACCGTGAGCATATTGGTATGCATCCAATACTTAACCGGTTGCGAATTGCTGCATGCCTGAGACTGGGCAATTTCATTAGTATGGTGCGTTGCTGCCAGATCCATTCCGCCGCCATGGATATCGAATGAGGAGCCAAGATATTTATTGCTCATTGCAGAACATTCAATATGCCAGCCCGGAAAACCGATGCCCCAGGGAGAAGGCCAGCGCATGATGTGTTCTGGCTTAGCATTGATCCATAAAGCAAAATCTAACCTGCCTTTCTTATCGTCCTGCCCACCGAGGCTTCGTGTATTAGCCAGTAAATCGTCCATCTGCCGATTTGTAAGCACAGTATAATTATGCTCTTTGCTATATTTTTCAACGTCAAAATATATGCTTCCATTCACTTCGTACGCATAGCCCTGAACAATGATTTCTTTTATCATCTCAATTTGTTCGGCTATGTGCCCGGTTGCCGTAGGCTCGATGCTTGGTGGGAGCGCATTAAAAAGGCGCATTATATCATGGAAACCAAGAGTGTACCGCTGCACAATTTCCATTGGCTCACGCTGTTCTAAACGTGCTTTTTTAGAAAACTTGTCATCGCCTTCGTCACGGTCGCCCTCTAAATGCCCGGCATCAGTAATATTGCGCACATACCGAACTTTGTAGCCTGAATACAATAAATAGCGATAAATAAGATCGAAAGAAACAAAGGTGCGGCAATTGCCCAAATGAACATCGCTATAAACAGTAGGGCCGCACACATACATCCCAACAAATGGAGGGTTTAGCGGAGCAAACTTTTCCTTTTTGCGGGTTAGTGTATTATATATTACCAGATTATTCAGCATTGGCTTGGAAACTAAGTTTAATGCAGTATGTTCACAGCTATCATTATTTTAGCTCTAAATCGCTGCGCACTCCATAATGATCAGAAAGTTTTTTATTAAGCACTCGGTAATTTATAACTTTAAATTGGGGCGAAACAAGAATATAATCAATCTGAAAATTAGGAAAGTCGCCATTATAAGTTACGCCAAAACCGCTGCCCTTTTTAGTGAAAGTATTTTCAATCCCATTAGCTAAGGTATTAACTGCATAAGAAGCTGGGGTATCATTAAAATCGCCGGTTATTACAAACGGGATTTTACAGCTCTCGGCATATTTTTTCATTAGCTGTGCCTGCCCACTACGTTTAATGAATGCATTCTTTAAGCGCATAAAGATTCTTTTTCCAGATCCTTCTTCCTCTTTTTTAAGCTTTTTAACTCCGTTTATATATTCATAATCCTGAGGCTCAAAGCCTATAGACTGCAAATGGATATTATAGATGCGCACTTTTTTATTTTTGACTGCAACATCTGCCCAAATGGCTTCATTGCCTCTACTTGTATTTTCAAACAATATGCTTT
>JAYVNR010000009.1:0-2472 GCA_043758305.1 Pedobacter sp.
GCACTTAGCTGGCCTTTTATGCCCGATAGATTGGAATACAATGTATAATTGCTTGATTTTATCATATCAAAAGGCAATGCAGAAGGCTCTGAGCTTTCACCATATTTATCTGCAGCATAAATCATCGGGAACTGGATATCTGGCACAACGCCCTTGTGCTGAGTGCTGCTTCCGTTAATCCTGTAAAATTTGCCAGTGGTTATATTGATCTGGCCATAATCATTATCTGCTGTTGGCGAAGCCGTTTGCCCGCCTTTCTGGATTTTTTCTTTTCTGGCTGTCATCAGCATAAATTTATCTGTTGGGCTTAATACGTTTGCCATATCTATGGCAGATTGTATTGTGCCTTTGCCATATGTTTGTGTACCAAGTATCAATCCCCGGCCGTAATCCTGTATTGCAGCAGCAAAAATTTCAGAAGCAGAAGCGCTGAAACGATCTACCATCACGCCTAATGGGCCATCCCAGGCAATTGAAGCATCTTCATCTTCATCTACCTCTACACCTTTACGAACATACTTAGCCTGAACAACAGGGCCTTTTTTAATGAACAACCCTGTTAAATTTATTGCTTCGGTAAGCGAACCCCCACCGTTTGTGCGCAAATCAAGTACCACGGCATCTACTTTTTGCTGCTTAAGCGTATCTAAAATCAATTTCACGTCTTTAGAAACGCTTTTATAGTTAGGGTCTCCCGCCTGAAAAGCCCTTCCATCAAGGTAAAATCCAGGAACATCGATTACTCCAATTTTATAGTCCTTGCCGCCAGAGTTTATAGTTTTGATGGTTTTTTTGGCCGAAGTCTCTGCCAGAACAATTTTATCGCGTACTATCTCAATAATTTTAGGTGCCGAGGTAAGCTCTTGTCCTGCCGGGATAATTTTTAAACGTACAATCGTGCCTTTTGGCCCCTTTATTTTAGAAACCGTGTTATCTATCCGCCATCCAATAACATCTACAAATTCCCCATCATGGCCTTGTGCAACCGCTATGATTTTATCATCAACATTCAGTATTTTAGCTTTAAATGCTGGTCCACCGGGAATAATTTCTGCAACCTTTACAACTTCGTTCTCTAATTGCAAGCGTGCGCCAATGCCTTCAAACGACCTTGCCATCTCCTCATTAAACTCCTGCGCCCTTATTGGCACAAAATAATTGGTGTGCGGGTCTATAGATTCTGTAAAAGCATCCATAATAATTTGGAAAGCATCAGAACTATTGGTTTTAGCAGATTGAGAAAGCAGGCTTTCATATCGCTTTTTCAATGTAGCAGCGTTTTTCACATCGTCTGAACCAGCTATTTTTAGATTTAAAAATTCATATTTTACCCGGTTAGTCCATAAACGGTCGGCGTCTGTAGAGGTAGAAAGCCAAGGCATTTTGCTACGATCGTAGGTATAAATATCATTCCCGGCAAATGAATATTTTGCATCAACCTGAGCGATAGAATATTTGATCCGTTCTTCGTAACGTTTTTGAAAAGTGTTGAATATTTTGTAAAAAGCGCTAAGATCTCCCTTGCGCAAATCATCATCAAGAGAAGTGCGGTACTGCTCAAAATCTTTTACATCACTGGCAAGAAGGTAGGTGCGGCCCGGATCAAGGCTTTTAATATACCTATCAAAAATAACCGACGAAAGGGAATCATTCACAACCACTTTCTTATAATGGTAGCTTTCAAAAAGAGATACCAATTGCCTTGCAACAGTTTCCTGAAGAGCATCTGGCTGAAGGTTGTTTGAACCTTCTACCTTGGAATTGACACGGTGGCCAGCTTGGCAGGCAAGAGCTGCAACAATAAACAAGGCCAGAAATATTCTTTTTAGCATTTCTTTAAAAGTTTTAAAATCCATTGTAACGATGAGCGCACCTATAATTGATACATTGTTTAAAATAACAAAAAAGAGGCAGTTTAATTGCTGCCTCCTATGTAACAAATTATAGTAAAATTAGTGTTTTTACAATTAAAAAACATTCGGTTGTTAAAAGAAATGAATTATTTGAAATTGCGGAGAAGGCTGTCTTTAAGCATAGTGTACTCATCTAAAGTTGTGCCTGCCCTATCATAATCGCCTTTCTTTAAATAAATCTCGCCAATCTCGCCTTTTATCTCTACTAAACTTGCCAAATATCTATTCTGCTTTGCAAGTATTTCTGCTTCATTTAAATCTTCAAGCGCCTGAGTCTGATCTCCAAGTGTGCTTTTAAGTTGGGCAATGTTTATGAGCGAAGCGACTTTCGATTGCTGGTCATTTAAAAAACTGGCAATCTTATTTTCTTGTAAATAATACCATTTAGCCTCAGATAATCGGTTTTGCTTTAGGTAAATCTCGGCTAAGACAGAGAAGCAACGCATTCTGCCAGGCTTGCTCCATTTAGAAAGCGGCAAAGCCTTTTTGAAAATAAGGTTTTCGGCCTCAGTATATTTCTGCTGCAGCATTTTTACAGAAGCAATGTCTATATAGCCCG
>JAYVNR010000010.1:0-2462 GCA_043758305.1 Pedobacter sp.
GTGGAAACTCGCTCTAAAAGCTAATGCGCTTTACCGCGATGGCTGTAAATTATCGCAACCGCTTTCAACCAAATCGTCTGATTCTAAAGAAGACAAGCTAGATACAATTGAAGAGGTTTTAGGCGAGGCTGCTAATGTAAGGCTAAGCGACCTTACTCCAGACCAGGTTTTAGAAGCGGCACGTGCCATATTAGAACGTTCTACCGATACTAAATTCAAACGCCAGCTTTCATCGGTGGTTGAACGCAAGAACCTTCCTTCAAAACGTGGTGGTTTTACCCAAAAAGCTTCCGTAGGCGGACAGACAGTATTTGTGCGCACCGGGCAATATGAAGACGGTACGCTGGGCGAAATTTTTGTGGATATGCACAAAGAAGGTGCAACCTTCCGCTCCTTGATGAACTGTTTTGCTATCGCGATTTCGGTTGGTCTGCAGTATGGTGTGCCTTTGGAAGAGTTTGTAGATAAATTCACGTTCACCCGTTTTGAGCCATCTGGCATGGTGGGCGGACACGATAATATCAAGAGCGCAACATCTATCATTGACTACATCTTCCGGATGTTAGGTTACGAATACCTCAATCGCACAGACCTTGTTCATGTGATTACTGAGCAGAATGCAGTTTTGGGCAACCCACAAATTACTGATGAAGACCAAAACCCTGATACCAGCAATGTATATCAGCCAAAAGCTGAAACAAAAGTAAGCAGCGACAAAGTTTTGAAACCAGTGCTTGACATATCTGGCGGTGGCCAGAGCGATGCTCCTGCATGCGGCAACTGTGGGCACATCATGGTCCGATCCGGTACTTGCTACAAGTGTTTGAACTGCGGCACGCAGGGAGGATGCTCTTAGGGGAGGTAAAAGGTCTAAGGCGAAAGCTTAAAATTTAAGAGCCTTGCTAGAGATGTTGGGCTAACTGTAATTTATTTGAAATGACAAAAGATACTAATTGTAAGATATCAGAAGAAATTATCAGAAAGTTCATGTTTGAAGAGCATCGTGAGCTTTTTGATAAATTCATGCAAGACGTAAGCTTTCCTAATGATTACTATTCTGGCAGAGGGATTATTATACATGAAGACGCTATACTTAGCCGATATGAACGAGATTTGGCAAGTTTCAAGGCGATTATTTTAGCTAAACAAGAAGCAGTTAGAGAAGCTCTTTAGAACTTATGACTTTAACGCTATTGTTTGAAGCTTTGTGGTGTACGGCCGGATGGATATTCTTATCATATCAAGGGGCTGTTCAAGAGAAAGCATGGTCCATTAGTAATTTCTATCGCACTAACAATGCTGTAATATTTGGATTCAGTGGCATCATACTTCCTATTATCGGTGCTTTTTTTATTTCTCCTTGGTGGGCATCAATCGTGATAATAGCTGCAAGTTTTATATTGATGAGCTTAACTTTATCGATTTTTAAATCTTTCAGTCAAATTATTGCACCTTTTTAATCTTATGTGCACTATTGGTAGTAGTAGTTCATTATTTCTAACCAGATCTCTCTGAGTGTTAACAAAGTGCGTCCACACATACATATTTAACCGTTACATAAATAAGGAGTAAATAGCTTTGAGAAAATGAGAAATTTTCACTTTGACACTAAAACTTACTACAGCTTCGATATTAATGGTTTAAGTTTTAAAAGAATTACTGCTCTTTTAGAAAACAATATTAAATATTTTGAAAGAATTGATAAGAATCTGGAAGTTCGTTATAAAATCATATTCTCTGAAGAAAATGAACTAAATGCCTCTGTTTATATACAAGTAGGCTATGTTGAGTTAGTATTGATTTTAGGCTTTTTTACTATTGCTGGACTAGTTATTTCTCAGGCGATTCCTTGGATGATGATATTTGCAATTTTACTTTGCTTAATAGCTATATTGTTTTATGTTTTATCTTCAATGAAAAATGCTTTTGACTCGTATTTTTTCTATAAGGTCGAACAAGACATAAAAGTGTTATTAAATGACTCAAATTATCATCTTGAATTTTTCAAACATTATAAAAAGCCAGCAAAAATTTATTTTGAGGAAGAATTGTAAACCTGCTCTTCAGAATTTTCCTGCTCTTCGGAATTTGTAATCCTGCTCTTCGGAATTTGTAACCTGCTCTTCGGAATTTGCAATTCCTGCTCTTCGGAATTTGCAATTCCTGCTCTTCGGAATTTGCAATTCCGAAGCCTTATCATAGGATTTGCAATCCAGGTAATATATTTGATCTATGGCATTTGCATATACTGTTAAAGATCAGGGGGCTGTACATTTTGTCACGTTCACAGTCCACCAATGGGTAGATGCCCGCCTGCAGGAACGGGCAGGTTTTTACTCGTCAGACTTATGTTGATGAACTATTAAAAAGCCTTCAATATTGCCAGGAATCCAAAGGGTTACAGATTTTTGCATGGGTTGTAATGAGCAATCATTGTCATTTTATTTTAAAAGCAAGCGAGG
>JAYVNR010000011.1:0-2449 GCA_043758305.1 Pedobacter sp.
GATATCAGCATCGCTGCCAATCCCGATTGTCCCCTTTTTCGGATACATTCCAAATATCTTGGCGGCATTTGTGCTGCTTACTTCTACATATTTGTTAAAGCTGATCTTCCCCTTGTTCACGCCTTCTGAAAACAAGAGCTCCATCCGGTTTTCTATAGCCGGGTGGCCGTTAGGGATTTTAGAAAAATCATCCTTCCCCATTAGCTTTTGCTCCCACATAAACGGACAATGATCTGTTGCAACCACCTGTAACAGCCCCGCATTGATGCCAGCCCACAAAGCTGCCTGATCTTTTTTCTCCCGAAGCGGTGGGCTCATAACCCATTTAGCACCTTCGAAATCTTGTTCGTAAAGGGAAGCATCAAGAACAAGGTATTGGATGCATGTTTCCGCAAAAACTTTGTGATTACGCTTGCCCATATCCCTTACCGCATTTAATGCACCTTCGCACGTTAGGTGCACGATGTATCCCGGGCAACCGGTGTATTCTGAAAAATTGGTGAAACGTTCTGAAGCTTCCGCTTCAGTAACCTCTGGCTGCGACAAGTAATGGTATAAAGGTGAAAGCTTGCCTTCGCTGCGGTGCTTGGCAATTAGGAAATCTATCATATCGCCGTTGGTGGCATGGGTAGTTACCATCCCGCCCTGCGCTTTTACCTCATTCATCAAACCGATCATTTGCCGGTCATCAATCATCAAAGCGCCTTTATAAGCCATGAACGTTTTGAAGGAAGTAATGCCTTCTTCCTCAATCATGAATTTGATTTCTTTTTTGGTTTCGTCATTAAAATCGGTTACAGCCATATGGAAACTGTAATCGCCAACTGCGGTTCCGGTTGCCCGGGATTGCCAGTTGGTGAGTGCCGACTTGAGCGAACTTCCCTGCGTTTGCAGTACAAAATCTATCACGGTTGTTGTTCCGCCATAGAGCGCCGCCCGAGTGCCGGTCTCGTAATCATCGCTGCTGAAAGTGCCCATAAAAGGCATGGCCAAATGCACATGCGGATCAATCCCACCCGGAAAAACAAGCTTTCCACTTGCATCGATAACTTCATCAGCAGCAAAATTTAAATCTTTGCCAATGCTGTGGATGATTTCGCCATCGATGAATATGTCCGCAACATAATCTTCGGCTGCGGTTATGATATGGGCGTTTTTTATTAGGATAGACATGTTTTATGTGTTGAATAATGTCACCCCTTCGGGGTTATGTTGTTCGGTATGATTTTCTAGAATAATGGCAGCCCTTCGGGCTTGTGCCGATGAACGTTTCATTGTTTAATAATGCAACCCGTTTGGGTTTATGTGTTTGCATAATTTCTAGAATAATGGCAGCCCTTCGGGCTTGTAACGATAAAGGATTGTTAAAAATAATGTCTCGCCGTTCGGGTGTGTTCGCTTCATAATTTCTAAAAATATCAGCCCTTCGGGTTTGTACCAATAACTTTTCGATATAGCATAATTTACTTGCTTTTAATCCCGAAGGGATGAAACTATTGTAACCTCACTGAACCTGTTTTTCTAACCCCGAAGGGGTGGCATTATTTCACTGCGCAACACCTGACTCCAGCCCACGATACTAAGATAACACCATGTAAACCCATCACTCGTACCAATCAAACAAATACTTTTCATCGTACTCTACGTAAAATTTATCTAAAAACTCCAGATATTCCTGTTTAAAGGTCTTTTTAGTATGGTGCTGTTCTTGGTTCAATATGTAATTATAAACATTTTCAATGTGAGAATGGGAGTAAGAAAAAGCTCCATACCCTTCTTGCCATGAGAATTTGCCCTTTACCAGCTCCCGGTCATTTATAAAGTTAGACGAATTGTTTTTAATGTCCCGCACCAAATCAGAAATTCGCATAGCGGGCTTTAAGCCAACAAAAATGTGCAGGTGATCTGGCATGCCATTTACTATTATTGATTTCTGCTCTTTTCCTTTAATAATTCCGGCTATATAACTATGCAGTTCATCTTTCCATATCTTGCTTATTAGATTTTGCCTGCCTTTTACAGCAAAAACAATTTGTATATATAATTGAGAATATGTGCCCGCCATATATGTTTCGTTATACCAACGCAGCTATCGGATATTCTCTTTCGGACACGTGTTTTCGCATCAAAACGTAATATACAAGCCCCGAAACAAAAAAGCCAACAAACCACGCATAATTATAAATGTGCGAAATCCATTGGGGCATATAGTCTTTCGGCAATGCGCCAATAGTGGTTAAAAAACCAGGCACGTTTGGTAATATGCCAAGCAGTAAGGCAAATACAGCTAGCATATTTAATCCGTTTTTGTAGGAATACAAGCCTTCATAGGAATATAGGTCAGCCACAATAAGTTTCTGCTTTCGCACGAAGTAATAATCAACTATCATAATCCCACCGATTGGGCCAAGCAAACTGGAATACGCAATTAGCCAGGTGAAGATATATC
>JAYVNR010000012.1:0-2444 GCA_043758305.1 Pedobacter sp.
CCATTTTTTTCGACTATAAAGCTCAATTCTACCTTGCCCTGATTTGCATTTTGCCTGGCACGCAATGGAAACCGGGAATTGATAGAAAGATAACGCATCAACTCTTTTTGCCCACCGATATATTCTGGCGTAAACTCAACTTCTGAGGCATCATAAACTTTAACCTCTTCTGCAATGGGCGCCGCTGTGGCAGATTGCGCTGGCGCAGTCTGAACATTGCCCGGCCTTGCTGCAGGTGTTTGATACGGATTTGCTTTAGATGGGATTATACCTGTATCAATAGTGTCAAACGATGGTGCTATTTGGTAAGATTCAAAATTTTTAATCTCAAGTTCTCTTATGGAAACAATTTTTCCGGTTTCGTTTGTGATAAGCTCGTACTTTATATCTGCAGATTGCTGTTCCCTTTTAGAAGGCCTGAAATAGCTTTCTGTAGCCCAGTAAGTTGCAGCTATACGGGTGCCTTGCCGGGTAAATTCCAACGAAGATACAATCCAGTTGCGCTTAAGGTTCTCCATATCTCGCCTGCGTTTCCAGTATAAATCTTTTAGCCTTTGGTATGTAAGGTTGTGATAGTTATAAAAAGTTTCTGTTATGGGGGCGAAATAGCTGGGCGGATCAAAATAGCCCCGGCTTTGATCATAGTAAAAAGCTTCTATAAACTTTATTAGCGACTGGCGCACTTCATCATCGCTCATAGAAGAAGTTTCATTCAGGAGCACGCTATGATTGGTGGATGTGCTCAGCTCGGTTTTATCTGCCCTGAATATTTTCCATGGATCATCTACAAATAGCGTAAGGTAACCCATTACCAGTATTATCCCCCCAAGTATGAGCCCCATGTAAGTCAATGATTTATCCTTTACCACCTCCCCGATTGGCAAATCATCTTCTTCATCTGGATCGAGGTTCGGTTTTATCATATTAATATTAAAACGAGGTATAAATATGCAAATACAAGTGGGGCAGCAAGCAACAGCCCATCAAACCTGTCTAATAACCCTCCGTGCCCGGGAAGAAGGGAGCCGGAATCTTTAACATCGAGGCTCCGCTTTAGCATAGATTCTGTTAAATCGCCGTAGGTTCCAATAACTACAATAATGAGGGATATGGCTGCCCAATGCTGTGCGGGCAATTCTTTGAAATATATGCTCAGGATGAAAGAAACAAACAGGCTGCATAAAAGCCCTCCGGCAAGGCCTTCCCATGTTTTTTTTGGCGAATGGCGCTCAAACAATTTGTGCCTGCCAAATTTTACGCCAGCTAAGTAAGCTCCTGTATCGCTTGCCCAAAGCAAAAGCATAAACCCAAGGGGATAATGATAATTGTAACTACCGTCGATAAAAGATGTGGCATGAAAAAAAGCGAATGGCACTACCACAAAAATTATCCCCAAAAAGGTGTAAGCAATATTATGGAAAGGGTTTTGGTGCTTTCTGTATAGCTCTGTGATAAAAATAAATACTATTATCGGAACGATTATCAGAGCGTAATTCCAGCTCTGTCCCCGCAAAAAATGAAAGCCCACAGTAATAAAAATTGCCAGGCCTAATAAAATCCCCATGCCACGTTTCGGTTTCACTGTTTCATTTTGCACCAGCCTATAAAACTCATCAAGGCAAAAAATGCTCAATGCCAGAAAGAAAAAAGTAAAAACACTTGCTCCAAACAGTACAGATGCAAGCATTGCCAGTACAAAAAAGAATCCGGTTATGGCTCGGGTTTTCACAGTATAAATATGTGGTGAGAGGTGTAAGGTGTGATACAATTTAACGAGCGGCAAAACTTAGATATTTGATTCTCCATTACTTAAAGCCTGCTTACAATTCATTTTTAATAATTATTTCTATTGCCTGGTTAAAATGCTTTTGGTGGATATAAATTTCTACCTCGCCAATACGGTATGGAAAACCCTGCTTGTCCATTAAAACTGCTTCTATTTCATGCTCTGCCATAACCTGCCGCACAAGCTCTGATTTGTGAAAATTTTGCGAAGTATAAATCTTAACCCAATTGCTCTCCATCTGTTTCAATAAAATCTTCGCTGATATTTTGCGTTTGCGATATCCGGTAAAATCGCCAGATTAATACACCAGTAAGCACCAGGCTTAATAAATAGATAAGCATATTATCTGTTAATTGCTCATCAAGTTTATCTAACGATTTTCCCTTTAGCTGATAACTATAAGCCGTAATAACGCTTGCTGCGTTATTAGCAAAATGAACTAAAATTGGCAGCCAGATGCTTCTCCCCCAAACAAGTAAGTACCCCAGCATTGCGCCCAGCAACATTCGTGGCAAAAATCCATAAAATTGAAAATGTATGGCACTAAAAATAAAAGCTGCAGCCCATATAGCTATGTGGTAATTTTTAGCCCAGCGCCAAATAATATTTTGCAAACATCCACGAAAAATAAACTCTTCGCCAATTGCTGGCAATATGG
>JAYVNR010000013.1:0-7666 GCA_043758305.1 Pedobacter sp.
TCCCAATACAGATCATGATTGCCGAAAATCTTAATGAAAGCATCGCGTTCCAGGAAGAGCTTTTCGGCTTCAAAACTTGCTTTATTATGCTCTTTTACTTCCTCCAAAGTGTTTTTCCAGAGTTCCTCGCTATCTCCTAAATTAATGTAGCAAAAATCATGTTGATTATAATAGGCCAGCGCAGCCAGGTAATTTTTTTCTGCCAGGGCAAAATCGTCTGCACCATTTTTTGCGCCTTTATGCTGATCAGATAAAATTATAAACTTGTTGGTATTGTTAAAATGTATTACCGGTCCCTTTTTAGCGGGGTATTTAAGTATATGATGATAAAGCCTGGTAAGCGAAGCATGAACACGCCGTTTGTTAGGCCGCGACTGATATTTATCGGACAAACGGCTTACCGGTTCCCTTAAAAATTTTTGTAAAAACTCCCGTATCAAACCCGGCTTATAATTTCTTCAAAATAAAACAAAGTAAACCTTTAAAGTTTCACAAATTGCAACATTCAGGTAATTTAGGTTAATTGCCTGCTAAAGCTCATAGCAATGAATGCACAAACACTTAGTTCGCATACCCGGTTTGTTCCGCTCTACCACTTTATTCTTTTCGGATTATTATTGGCCGGGCTTATTGGTTCAATTATAAACCTGACAGAATCAATAAACAACCACTCTAATTTATATTCTGCCTCACTGATATGCCTGTTGTTTATTTGCCTGATTTTAACAGCTTATTTTGCACGCACTTTTGCCCTTAAAGCTCAGGACAGGGCAATACGTGCCGAAGAAAGCCTCAGGTACTTTGTTCTTAGCGGCTCCCTTCCTGATAATAATTTAACAATTTCGCAATTGATCGCTTTGCGCTTTGCCCCTGATGATGAAGTTATTAGCTTGGCAAAAAAGGCGGTTAAAGAAAATCTTGATGCTAAAGAAATTAAAAAACTTATCAAAAACTGTAAAGGCGATTATCACCGGGTTTAGAAACTTACCCATTTTAGCACACTGGAAGGATACTCATCTGTAATTATCAGAGCACCTTTTTTAAATGGCACAATCCCTTCAAAATTTTCGCCCTGAAGGGGTATATCTGTTACAGGCGACCACTTAACTGTCTTGTTAGCAACTGTTAGTTCTATTATGCGGCAATACGGGCTTTGGCGCAAGGTTTTGCCTTTAAGCTGTGGCACAACCAGATTACTGTCTGCACCAATATATTCCTGAAATTCTTTTTTGCCATTATAATGATAATTGATACCAATAAGCTTGTTTGAGCTTGTGCTGGCAACATCCGTCAGCCTGAACATTAATGGGTTAAATGCAATTGTTTCGGGCTGTTTGATTAACGAAGTATCAATCAGCCATGCTTTAGAGCCTACATCGGCTTTATTATACTCAAAAAAAGCTATTAGCTTTTTTTCTGCGGGCAGCCAAGCCAAGCTTTCATAACCAGCGTTGCTAAGCAGTTTAAGTTTTGGCAAAGGCATTAATTTATTGGGGTTCAAAACAATACGATTCCCTTCGATCTTCCCTCCAACTAAATAACAATTACGATTTTTCTCACTCGTTTCTATTGAAAAAAATACATGTCCGTTAATAATTGTAGTTGCTTCAAAGCCTTCGTATGTTTCGCCAATGCTTTTGATTACAGCATTTAGATTTACCATACTGATTTTCTGTGAGCCTTGAATAAGAGTTCCTTTAGCTATTGCCTCACTAATATCTTCAGCCTTAATAGAAAAAATTCCATTTTCAAACCTGTCTGGATATTGTGGCACTAAAAATAGTTGGGTTGGATTTGCCCATGCCATTGAAGAAAACTCCAGCTTACCGCTCTGCAAAATCTCCGGAAGCTTCACATCTAAAATAGAGCCTTTTTTACTATTGTGTTGCAGATAGCACGAACCCAATAACATAGTGATGGCTAAATTAAATGCAATAACATATGCGGATGGCTTTTTAAACATATTTCAAAACAAATTTCCAAACAATTATACCCAATTGGCAACGAGAAAACTGTTAGTAGGCTGTTAATTTTTTATGCAATGGCTACTATAATTTACAAACATCTATTTCAGCTTCAAAAAAATTAGCAAAATGAGAAAAATAGGCCGCCAACGGTGTTTTTTTAATTTAACGCTTTCAAAATATGAAACAATAATAATACCTTGTTAAACCAATTATAAGCATGTATGACTGTTATCCATCTTAGCGCCGAATGTTATCCTGTTGCTAAGGTTGGTGGGCTGGGCGATGTGGTAGGCTCATTGCCAAAGTATCTGTGCCAGGCAGGCATTGATGCAATAGTTATAATGCCTTTTTACGATCGTAAGTTTGCTCAGGAAAACAGCTTCGACATTGCTTACGAGTCTGCAGGTTTATTGGGCAATCGGCCATTTAGCTTTACAATACTAAAAGAAAGTTCAGATAAACTTGGGTTCAAGCTTTTTTTAGTGAAAATCCCGGGCTTGTTAGATCGGCCAGAAGTGTATGGCTATATTGATGAAACAGAGCAGTTTGCAGCTTTTCAGATAGCCGTTTTAGACTGGATGCTCCATCTCGAAAAAAAACCAGGCATAATTCATTGCCACGACCACCACACCGGATTGATTCCCTTTTTGGTTAGCCATTCACTTAAATATGCCGCCTTATCAGAAATACCGACCATTTGCACCATACATAATGGCCAATATCAGGGAGCGTTTGGCTGGGATAAGCTTATGTACCTTCCACAAATAGATATTTCTAAAACCGGGCTTTTAGACTGGGGCGGCCGCATCAACCCACTTGCAGCTTCGGTAAAATGCTGCTGGAAATTTACAACTGTATCTCCCAGCTATCTTCAGGAACTTGCGCAACAATCTAACGGGCTAGAATATTTGTTTGCCGGAGAATATGAAAAAGGAATTGGGATAATAAATGGGATTGATACTGATGTGTGGGACCCGGAAACTGATACAATGCTGGTACATAATTATACTGCCGGCACTATTGGCAAAGGGAAATCTGAAAGCAAAAAACATCTGTGCGCCGAGTTTGGCCTTAATCCTAAATTGCCTTTAGTAGCTTTTATTGGAAGGCTTGTAGGAGAAAAAGGCGCTGACCTATTAAGCGAAAGCATAGTGCTAAGCCTGGAAAAGCATAAAGGAAAGCTGAATATTCTTCTTCTCGGCTCAGGAGATCCATATGTAGAAAATCAGTTAGAATTGCTTAAACCTAACTACGCAGGAGCTTACAATGCTGTAATAGGTTATGATGAGGCACTATCGCACAGAATGTATGCAGGTTCCGATTTTTTAATGATGCCCAGCAGGGTAGAGCCATGTGGCCTAAACCAATTATATTCAATGCGATACGGCACTATGCCAATTGTGCGCAGCACCGGTGGGCTTAAAGATACAGTAATAGATTTTGAGCTGCCGGGCGGTTACGGCATATGCTTTGATGATGCTACGGTTGAAGGCCTGTGCATGGGCATAAGCCGGGCAGTATCATTATTCTCAAAACCTGCAAAACTTCTTTCGCTCCGCAAAAAAATGATGTCTCTTGATTTTTCATGGGAACAGTCTGCTAACCAATACATAAATCTATACTCCAGTTTAAATCCAAACATATTATGGCCTCTAAAGTAATTTCAGTAATTCTAGGTGGTGGGCAAGGCTCTCGCTTGCACCCCCTTACTGCTACACGATCTAAACCGGCGGTTCCTATTGCCGGCAAATACCGCTTAGTAGATATCCCGATCTCTAACTGCTTAAACTCGGGTATCGACCGCATTTTTGTGCTAACCCAATTCAATTCTGCATCGCTGAACAAGCACATAAAAAACACTTATCACTTTAACGTGTTCAGCAATGCATTTGTAGATATTTTAGCGGCCGAACAAACCCCTTTAAATACTACGTGGTTTCAGGGCACCGCAGATGCGGTAAGGCAATGCCTCCATCATATTACTCCATTCGATTTTGAATATGTGCTTATCCTTTCGGGAGACCAGCTCTATCAAATGGATTTTGAAGACATGATTAAAAAACATGAAGAAAGCAAAGCCGAAATTACTGTTGCGACCATACCTGTGCATGTAAGAGATGTACCGGGTTTTGGAATTATGAAAATGGATGAAAATCAAACCATTACATCATTTATTGAAAAACCTAAAAAAGATTTTGACCAATGGACTTCAGAAGTTAGCGACGAACTGAAAAATCAGGGCAGGAATTATCTAGCCTCAATGGGCATTTATATTTTCAATCGGGAAGTGCTGTATGATATGCTGAACAATGATCCGCATACAGATTTTGGCAAAGAAATAATACCTGATGCCATTAAAACACATAAAGTTGTAGGTTACCAATATGATGGGTATTGGACAGATATTGGAACCATCCACTCTTTTTTTGAGGCTAATATTGGGCTTACAGACGATATCCCCGCCTTTAATTTGTTTGATAAACGAAGCATATTTTCACGGGCTCGTATGCTCCCGCCTTCAAAAATTGCAGGAACCATCTTAGAAAAGACCATTGTTTCTGATGGCTGTATTATAAACGCTAGCCGAATAGAACGTTCTGTGATAGGCATTCGCACGCGAATAGGAAAAGGCACTACAATAGCTTCTACCTACATTATGGGCAGCGATTATTACCAAAATCTTGATGAACTTGATTATGCCCAGGAACATAATATCCCAATAATGGGAGTGGGCGAAAGATGTTATATCAACAATGCAATTTTAGATAAAAACTGCTTTATAGGGAATGATGTGCGCATAAATGGCGGCTCCCACCTGGAAGATGGCGATTTTGAAAAATATGTGATTAAAGATGGGATTGTTGTTATAAAGAAATTAGCTGTTATCGATAACGGCACTGTTATTTAATTACAGAATTGCTATTGTGCCACTATTTATAAACGCAGGTTTATGCCTGCGTTTATAACATTTTTCAAAATGGATCAAAACGTATTGAAACTCCTGAAGATTTTAAAACAAAGCACGATTGCCCGTAGTATGTTAAGTTCATTTCAATAAGATCCTAAAAGAGGTTTTATTGGCCAAACATAGCGCCTAAGTCGCCCATCATGCCCCTGGTGGCTGTCTGCATTTCCTCCTGACTTACGCTTTCTGCCTGTTCCAAAGCCTTATTTATTGCCACTACCAACAAATCTTCCAGCTCCTCTGTATCCGCATCAGTTAAAAACTGTGGATCTATAGTTACCGATTGGATTAGCTTATTTGCAGTAGCAGCTACTTTGATTTTACCGCCTTCCGCCTCGCCGTAAACGGTTATTCCATCTAACTTTTTTCTTGCTTCTTCAGCCATTTGCTGAGCCTGCATCAATTTATCGAACATAATAAAAGTATTTACCTTATAACAGTTTGTTTATACAGAATGTTGGGCAGTTGTGCGAATAATATCTGGCGTTAAGGGTTTTGAGATAAAGCCAGTTACACAAGCATACGTTTTTGCTTTCGCTTTATCTTTTTCATCAACCGATGAGGTTACAATAAAAACCTTGATTGGCTTTTTAATTAAAGAAACTATGGGGTCATAAGTATCCAGAAAATCCCATCCATCAAAAACTGGCATATTTAAATCTAACAGTATTACATCTGGCAAAACATGGGGCTGGCTTACGTTATCTTTAAGAAAATTTATTGCAACATCAGCTTCCAGAAAGCTGGAATAATCATCGAATAACTTATGCTTTTCAATTATAATCTGCGTTATTTTCTGATGGATAGGATCATCGTCAATAATAAATACTTTGCTCATCTAAATAAATTGTTGTCTTAACAATCATCCATATCAATAATGATACCTAAATAATAACTAACTGCATGTGCAATCTTCAATTATAATTAATCGTCTGCAGTATCCCCATTACCATTGTATGCTCCCTTGCGAATGATGGGCATATCAAGCATTTTATAAAGATCATCTAATTGAAGCAAGCTTCCGTTTACAACATTTCCAAGCAGCACAATCACAATATCATTTTTTAAGTCGCGGATATAAATATGCCTGAACCCATGCCACCAGCCAGTATGATAGATAACCTGTTGGCCAGGAGCATCAAAAACCCGCCAACCGTAACCGTAATTAAAATGCCCGCGAATCATTGGGTTCCTGCCTTTATAAGCAGAATCAAGAGTTTGTTTTTTTAGTAGGCGCCCGGTTTTTAAGGCATGATCGAATATATACAAGTCTCCTACGGTACTATAAATCCCCTTATCGCCAACTGGCCCATCTAGAAAATTTTGAGCAACAGAATATTTCCAGCTATTGCGGTCGTGCCCTACAACATCAACCGGTATTTTATCATATTCTGCTTTTGAGTACACGGCGGTATGTTTCATCCCGGCAGGCTTGAACACATTCTCTTTCATAAATTGCGAATATTTCATGCCGCTCACTTTTTCTATTATTGCCCCAAGCACCATAAAATTCGAATTGTTGTAATGGAATTTTTTGTCGGGCTCTAAGTAACGGGCTGGCTTATATTCTGCTAAAAGATCCATTACCTGTGCATTGGTAATGCCGGGATGCTCATCTTTGTGCTGCGACTTCCAAAGCCCGTCTACAAAATATACATAGTTCATCATGCCCGAGCGATGGGTCAGCAATAGTTTAATGGTAACGCCTTCGTAAGGGAAATTTGGGAAAAACTCTTTAACATTCTGATCTAAGCGCAGCTTCCCACGTTCCATGAGCATCAATATAGCTGTGCCGGTGAGGGTTTTGCTAACAGATGCAAGCTCAAATTGGGAATTTATTTTAAGGCTGTCGCGGTGGAGGTGATCTGCCCAGCCAAAACAATTTTCGTAAATAATTTTGCCTTTTTTAGCTACCAGCACATTGCCATTGAAATTATACTTGGTGTGCAGGCGGTTCATAAACTCATCTATACGCTTATCTGCATTTTTCTTATCATAAACCAGCAACAAGCTATCGGTTTTATCATCTTCTATGGTACGTACTTTAAGATCTTTTGATTCAGTGTTTTTGGTTGAATTGCCAGAGCAGGCAATCAGGCTTATGGAAGTAAAAAGCAGGGCTGAATAGAATAGGCGCATATAAATTATTAAGGGCGAAAATTAGATATAATTACAAACCCCCTGCCAAAGAGTTTTAAACATTAAGAATATTGTTTTTTATCCTGGCCGGTGCGTTAGAACAAGCTAAAAATCTAAATTTGCAGCTCATAGAAATTTATTATGGCTTTCAGGACAGAACACGATACTATGGGCGAAGTACAGGTGCCCGCCGAAAAATACTGGGGAGCGCAAACGGAACGGTCCCGCAATAATTTTAAAATTGGGCCCGAAGCATCAATGCCCAAAGAAATTATTGATGCATTTGCTTATTTAAAAAAGGCTGCTGCCTATACCAATGCAGATTGTGATATCCTTAACATTGAAAAACGGGATCAGATAGCCAGCGTTTGCGATGAAATACTGTCCGGAAGCCTTTCCGGCGAATTCCCGCTGGTAATATGGCAAACAGGCTCGGGCACACAATCAAATATGAACGTTAACGAGGTTATTGCTAACAGGGCTCATGTTTTACAGGGAAATAAGCTTGGTGAGGGGAGTATGTTTATCCACCCAAATGATGATGTAAACAAATCACAATCATCAAACGATACATATCCTACTGCAATGCACATTG
>JAYVNR010000014.1:0-2428 GCA_043758305.1 Pedobacter sp.
CTGTCTGTTACAGATGCTATGATCACTTCGGGAGATGAGCTTGAAAATCTGATCATAAAAAATACAGGAAAGAGGGTTGTTCAGCTTAAAGATATTTCCAAAATTACTATAAAGCCGGGTGTAGAATACACAAAAATCAACGCAAACGGTCGGGAAGGGCTGTTGATAGCTATTGTAAAGCAGCCAAATGCCAATCTCATTGCCCTGTCGGATGATATGGGCCAGAAAGTTGCCGACCTGCAAAAAATATTGCCACAGGGAGTGCAAATTAAGCCTTATTACATTCAGGCTGACTTTGTTAATGAATCTGTTAAAAGCGTTACCGACAGTTTATGGATAGGCCTTGTTTTAGCAATTATAGTAGCCATAATTTTTCTTCGCTCCCTTAAAGCCAGTGCTACAATTTTGATCGTAATCCCTATAACGATATGCCTGAGCATGATTGTGATGTACGCTATAGGCTACACCTTAAACATCATGACACTTGGGGCAATTGCCGCTGCCATAGGCTTGATTATAGATGATGCCATAGTAGTTGTAGAGCAAATCCATCGCACCCACGAAGAACATCCGGATGAACCTACAAAAGCGCTATTATCCAAGGCAATTGGCTATTTGTTCCCGGCTATGGTAGGCTCTTCGCTAAGCACCATAGTTATTTTTATACCTTTTATGCTCATGACTGGCGTTGCCGGCGCTTATTTTAAGGTAATGACCGATACTATGATCATTACGTTGGTAAGTTCGTTTTTTGTAACCTGGATTGGCCTTCCGGTTGTTTATTTGCTGCTATCGCGAAATGAGAAAAAAGATAAAAAAACAAAGCAGGAAACACATGAAGTAAAAAATCAGAAATGGGTTTCATATTTTATTATGCGCCCCTTCATCAGTTTTGCTATGATGATTGTTATGATAATCACTATAGTTCTGGTTTTGCCCCGGCTGGAAACTGGCTTTTTGCCCGAAATGGACGAAGGCAGCATAGTGCTGGATTACAATTCGCCGCCAGGAACTTCCCTTGAGGAAACAGACCGTATGCTGCGGGAAGTAGAAAAAATCATAGTTAAAATACCAGACGTAGAGGCATATTCCCGCCGCACAGGCACGCAAATGGGGTTTTTTATTACCGAGCCCAATACTGGCGATTACCTGATACAGTTAAATAAAAATCGTGAAGGCACAACAGACGATGTTATAAACGAGATAAGGACGAAAGTAGAGGCATCGCAGCCAGCATTAACAATAGACTTCGGACAGGTTATTGGCGATATGTTAGGCGATTTGATGAGCTCTACCCAGCCAGTAGAAATAAAAATATTTGGTGAAGATCAAAAAAAGCTTCAGGAACTTTCCCGGCAAGTTTCAGGCATTGTTAGCAGTATAAGCGGTACAGCCGATGTTTTTGATGGAATAATTATAGCAGGCCCCTCTATAACTATTAAGCCCGATAATGGCAAGCTAGCGCAATACGGTATATCGCCTTCGGATTTTCAGTTTCAATTTCAAACCGCCTTAGAAGGAAACACAGCTGGCGATCTACTTGAAAACGGGCTTCTTTCTCCTATTCGCCTTATTTACCCCGGTAGCAGGCAATTTGGAGTATCATCGATCGATAAGATGAACGTATTTCTTCCTAACGGAAAATTGCTTCCAATTACATCGCTTGCAAAAGTTACGCTCAATAAAGGGGAAGCAGAGATTGAAAGAGAAAACCTGCAATCAATAGGTGTAATTACTGCAAGGCTTGAAAACCGTGATTTAGGAAGCGTAATGAATGATGTTAAAAAAGATATATCATCTAAAATTAGCCTCCCGGCGGGTTACAGCATTGAATATGGCGGAGCATATGCAGAGCAGCAGCAATCATTTAAAGAATTGTTGATGATTTTAATTACTTCCAGTATGCTGGTGTTTGGGGTGATCCTTTTTCTGTACCGTGAATTCCGGATTGCCATTCTAATTCTTGTAGTTTCTGTGTTGGGCATTGCCGGAAGTTATTTAGCACTCTACCTTACAAATACTCCCCTTAATGTAGGCAGTTATACTGGTTTGATAATGATAGTGGGCATTATTGGCGAAAATGCCATATTCACGTTTTTGCAATTTAAAGAGTCATTGCATAATATGAGCGTGGATGAGGCAATTGTATATGCTATTTCTACTCGTTTGCGACCTAAGCTTATGACAGCCCTGGGTGCTATTATTGCCTTAATGCCACTTGCTTTAGGCATAGGGGCTGGCGCACAATTGCATCAGCCATTAGCCATTGCTGTAATTGGCGGATTCTTAATTGCCCTGCCTTTATTGTTGATAGTGCTTCCAACCATGATCAGAAAACTCTATAAAGAGAAAACAGAGAAACCGGTTCAAATTGCATCTGCATAAAAAATGCCTTAGCTGTGTTCACAACTAAGGCATTTCTAAAATG
>JAYVNR010000015.1:0-7598 GCA_043758305.1 Pedobacter sp.
GCACAATATTATTTGAGGCAAAATCTGTAATTTGCAAATGATCTTATTAATATGGACATCGAGCAACTACGCGACTATTGCCTGATGAAAAAAGGCGCAACAGAGAGTTTTCCTTTTGGGGATACAACCCTTGTGTTCAAGGTTGGAGGAAAGATATTTCTGCTTGCTCCTTTAGATTCTACTTTGCAGATGAATGTAAAGTGTGATCTGGAATGGGCGGTGGAACTTCGTGAGCAATATCCTGAAGTACAGCCCGGATACCATATGAACAAAAAATTATGGAATACGGTTGACCTAACAGGGAGTTTAACCCGGAAACAGATTATAGAGTTTATAGATCATTCCTATAGCCTGGTATTAAAAAGCTTACCCAAATCGGCTCAGGCTGAAATAAATACTGTTTAATAAAAATTTATGTCAACAGAAGTAAAATGTCCTTCGTGCGGCAATTCTTTTCCATTAGAAGAAGCTATTGGCAAGGAATACGAGCAGGAGTTGCGGAATAAAATGATTTCGTGGCAGAAAAAGAAAGATGAGGAGTATAAGCACAAGGACGAAGAATTCAACAAACGTGAAAAACAGCAATCCTTAGCATTTGATGAGCGTTTGACGAAAGAGAAACAGGCTTTAGAGCTGCACTTGCAAGAATCTGTGCGTAAAAATATTGCCGAGGAGTATGAGAACAAGCTTCGCCTGTTAGAGAACTCCGATAAGGATAATCAGGAAAAATTAAAATTAGCCCGTCAAAAAGAACTTGAATTTCTGCAGCGTGAACAAGAGCTTAAAAATAAAGAGGCGGAAATGGAACTTGCTATGCAACGGAAGCTGCAAGAGCAACGGAACGATCTTGTTGAACAGATACGCAAACAAGAATTAGAAAAATCGCAGGTAAAAGAAACGGAGCATCAGTTAAAATTAAAGGAATATGAACATCAATTGGAAGCACAGAAAAAGCTGGTTGATGAATTAAAGCGCAAAGCTGAGCAGGGTTCTATGCAATTGCAAGGCGAAGCCCAGGAATTAGCTTTAGAAGCCTTACTGCGCAATAATTTTCCATTCGATGTGATTGATGAGGTTGGAAAAGGTGTACGGGGCGCAGATTGTATACAGATTGTTCGAAACAATTTTGGGCAGGAGTGTGGCCGTATTATTTATGAAAGCAAGCGAACTAAAGATTTTGGTGGCGACTGGATTGAGAAGCTGAAGAAAGACATGCGCAGCGTTGGCGTTGATGTGGCTGTTATCGTAACCCAATGCTACCCCAAAGGCATGGATTGTTTCGGCGAACGGGATGGAGTTTGGATTTGTTCTTTTGAAGAATTAAAAGCTGTTGCTTATGTATTGCGTGATGGCATTATACGGCTTGCCAATGCAACCCGCACACAGGATAATAAAGGGGATAAAATGCATATGCTGTACGATTATCTGACCAGCGCTGAATTTAACGGACAATGGAAAGCCATTAGCGAAGGCTTTATGAGCATGAAACTATCTATCCAGCAAGAGCGCAATGCAATGGAGAAACTTTGGAAATCTCGGGAAAAGCAATTAGAAAAAATATTACTTAATGCTGTGCACATTAGCGGTTCTGTAGAAGGAATTGCAGGTAAGGATATAATCAGCCTAAGCCTTACAGATGGGGGAGATGATGCGTTGTTGCTGGAGTGAAAAAGCGTGATGCTGAGCGGAGTCGAAGCATAGAGCGCCTTACAACACCAAAAACGTCTTTTCAATTGCCTCCGATAACTGTTCAGGCACCTTACATTCAGCCGAATAATCAGCCCATTTGTGCAGCGCAGATTTTACTTCGTCAATAATGGCATCAGCTTTTTTAATGTTCATCTGCTTGGCTACGGCCAGCAGGTCGGCACGAGTAAAGCCCGTTCGTTTTCCATTCAGGCTGAGCGACTGCTGGCTTACCCAGGGGCTATCCGGGCGGTAGGCATGGCAAATGTCATATGCTGGCGATAGTTTCCATTGTCCGGTTTTGTCCATCATAAAAGCGAAATTTTTAGTATGGTCATCACAATTTCTGGCCATTACATTAAAAATCATCCGGCGGTATAGCTGGTCAGCTTGTGGATAATCCAAGCGCAACATACGCATGGTTTGAAACAGTTGTTCGTAGCTGTAAGAACCTACCGTATTGAAATCATAATGCTGCATGGCGCAGAACGTTTGCACATGGGATTTTTCCTTGCCCGGCGCACGGTCAAAGCGTTGGGTCATAAAATGCGCCCTGCCATGTTCTTCTAACAACCTGCTGCTTGCCATATCAATGCTGCAACTTGTAGCCATCAGATAGTAAGCCATTTCTACTCTGCCATATTCCCTTGAAGTTCCAAACTGGGCATCGTGCACGCCATCAAATTTAATGAGCCAATGCTCAAAGCCTTTAGGTGCTTCAGTCTGGCCGCTGCGAACCTCGCCAGTGGCGGGATTGTAAGCAATTACAGCCTTGGCTCTGGCGCCCCCGGCCGAAGTCCCTATTTTTAGGATATCCATCAAGGCTTTTTCTTCATCGCCAGAAAGATTTGCATGGAAATCTTTACGCCCCGATAGGATATCCTGCGACACCTGTATCAGGCTATCTAATTCAATTTTGGTAGAAGCACCTTTGCCCTTTGGGATAGTTGGCTCAAATTCCAATGCGCCCATTCCCCGCTGCCCAATAAAGCAGAGCATTTCTACCGGGTTCATGCTGTTCTCAGGCCGTCCGTTGCGGGCTAACCAAACGTTTATCAGCGTGTTGCCGTACTGGTCTGGCAGAACATCTGCAAGCAGCCCGGGCAAGCCTCTAAACGTGTTATTGCCACGCAGCTCCTTAAAGAAAAATGTGCGATCGTCAGCTTGGGCTATAGGCATTTTTATAGGAGCTACATCCAGCCTTCTGCTTAGGAAACTGCGCTCAAATTCTACCATGCCCACTCCCGATGCTGCATCCCACGCAACTGCGCCAATGCGCTCATCCCACAAATTTATAAATGCAGTAGTTATCATTACCAGGTTTGGTCTGGGCTATCGCCTGTTTCGGGCGAGGTGTTCCTTGCTCGCTTTCTTTTGGTTTGTTCTTGTTTGGCAAGTTCTAACGGGCTTGCTTTTTTTACGTACTCAAATTCGTTGAATATATGCAGTTGCTGCAATGCCCTAAGCACTTGTATCAACGTTGCCATGGTACCTCCGCTGCCTTTTTCTAATTGTACCAACGTAGTGCGGTTGATGCCTGCGGCAGTTGAAACCTGCTCTTGTGTTTTATTTTGAGCTAAGCGGGTTTGTTGTACATAGTCGCCTATCATCAACATTATCGAATTATCGCTTAAAATATGAATGTCCTTGTTGATAAATTCCATCATTATAGCCAAAAATGAACATTAATGTTCGCTTTTATCAACAACAAAGATATTATTTAATTTTGATAATTTGTACAGAAAAGACAACATTAAAGCTTATAATCCTCTTAATGTTGATATAATTCAAAATTATTACTGTTTGATAATAGATGATGTGTCAGAAATTGTAATCTATAAGGAAACACCGCCACAAATATTCTAAGGATATTAGGCGAGATAGTAAAAGAATATGAAAACAATGTAAGCCTGCTTATCAACGAATTGTAAGCTAAAGGCTATCGTGAGGTATTATTAGGCCTTGTATAAACCAAGTGCATAACATTAATATTGCGCATCTCAAAAGCAGCTTCGCAGTAGCATAGATAATAATTCCATTTGCGGATAAAGCGGTCATCGAAGCCTAAACGGCGTACTTCCGCGAGGTTTTTGTTGAAAGCATCGTACCAAGCCTTGAGGGTGGTGGCATAATCAAGTCCGATGTCTTTCAAATCTACCATCGTCATATCGCCTGTACGGTTAACTGCTGCATTGATAGCGCCAACCGACGGGAGCAAAGAGCCCGGGAAAATGTGCTTTTGAATCCAATCAACGCCTTTTTTGAAGCTTTCGAAGCGGGAATCGGGACTGGTGATGACCTGGAGAGCAAGTATGCCATTCTTCTTTAACAAATCATGGCATTTTTTAAAGTAAACATCCATATAAGCAAAGCCAACCGCTTCCAGCATTTCAACCGAAACAATTTTGTCGAATCTACCTTCCATCTGGCGGTAATCTTTCATTAAGATTTGAACTTTGCCGCTCAATCCTTCTGCCTCTACACGTTCAACAGCAAGTTTGTGCTGCTCTTCAGAAATAGTTAGCGAGGTAACCTTGCAACCGTAATTTTTAGCCATATAGATGGCATTTCCGCCCCAGCCGCTGCCAATTTCCAAAACATGGTCTGTAGGCTTTAAGTGCAACTGTTTGCATAAACGCTCATATTTGGCTAATTGCGCTTCTTCAAGGCTTAGACCATCTTTATAATAATAGGCACTTGAATAGGTCATTGTAGGGTCGAGGAAGCTGGCGAAGAAGTCGTTATTAAGGTCGTAATGCTCTGATATATTTTTTCGTGAGCCTTCAACAGTATTGGCACGCTTAAAATGAGAAAGTTTATTGTACCATTTTAAAAGGTTTAGTGCAAGTGTTTGTGTTTTGCTGCCTGATACACCGGGCGCATTTTCAATATTGTGCAATACCCATCTTATCACATTGGTGATGTTATCTGTTTCCCAAAGCCCGTCTACATAAGCTTCGCCAAAGCCGATATCACCAAAAAGTATCAATCGTTTATAAAATTCGTCGTTTGTTACGGTAATATTAGCTGAGATATTTCCCTGACCATTGCCAATAGAAATCGTTTCTCCAGAAGACAAGGTTAAATCAAGTCTTCCATTATCCATCTTTGATAGCAATTTCAAAACAGTATCCTGGTAAAAACTGCTTCTCCTAACAAGTGTAAGCGTATTCGGCATGGCTATATCGTATTGTTTTCTATATCTACGTAAATAAATTAAATTGGATTTTTTACTGGATGATTTTTATATGGCCGATAAACATCTCTTTGCAAATCCATGTTATCAGCCTTTTTATGGTACTTGATTTTCTTGAGCCACAATTTAAAAGCCTGCCAGTGGATAAGCCCAATAACTTGCAGGGTTATCAATGGAAAACTGAAGAAATATAGCAACAAATTAGAATCTGTCAAAGGTTTGCGCTTGCCGCTTAGCGTTGAGATAAAGAACCGTTTGCCCAACTTATTATAATCGTCAATTTTTACCTGCAGCTTTTCGCCTGGTATTTGCAGGTCGAAATCAAAACTGGTATCCATATCTATAAAAGGCGAAACATAAAAATTCTTTTCTGTATTCAATTTAAACCCTTTATCGTTTTGGCTTTCGCTGCCTAAATAGTACAGCTTCATTTCACGATAGGTATTACAAACTTCTACCACAGAGCACACCGGCTCTCCATGCTCATTATAGCAAAAGTAGAAAGACACAGGGTTAAATTGATAGCCAAGGGTGCAAAGATTGGCTAAAACCATTATTCGCCCGCTTCCAATATCTGTTCCGTTAGATTTAAGGTAATCAGTAATGTGCTGCCGTGTGTTTTTAGTTGTATCTGGATTTTCACGTGGAAGCTGTAAATGATCTTTATCCCTGAAATTGAACAGATTGAATTTGTTCACGCTCATAAAGCGCAGTTTTTTATGCAGAGCATCCAGCTCATCCAGATCTAAATAGAACATAAAGATATTGTACCAAAAGCTGTGCTCTTTTGGGGCAAGCCGATGGTGCATTACTTTAGCTTTATAGAGGCAGGAGTTCATTTAGGGGGATGTACGGAATTTGGATGGGGAAGGTTTGATGATATACATGCACTAATGCTCATGCTTCCTCAATTTTAATTTCCTTGTTCAGGATGTACTTTTTGAACCATAGCAAATAAACAGGGTCTATAAAATATATCGCTCCAACGCTTGTATCTATCAACTCTTTCTGTACCAATGCCTTTTTTATTTTTTGCACATTGGCAGATGTGCCAAGCTTGTATTGGTGCATTACATCTTTAGAGCTTAGCCCAATATTTATCCCTGATGCCACGGCTTTTAAAAAATTATGCTGTACGTTTGATAATTCTTCCGTATCGCGGGTATATAGAATGGCATTTTGCGACAAAAGCGTATCTACAGCAGCCCGTATTATTTCGGTGGAAACCTTCTTTGTGGTAGATACCCATACCAAAAACGATAATTGCTGTACGTAATAAGAATGGTCTTCTACAAATGCGGCAATTGTGTTTGCCTGTTCTTCGGTAATTTCTCTTGCGGTATTCGCAAACTGAGTGCTGATGAATTTTATCCAATCAAGGCGTTCTATTTTTGGGAGGTAAACCACATCGCCAAATTTATAAAAGGGCATAGACTGTTTTTCGAATAGTTCTGCCATCATGTGCTGGCGGCTTCCATATAGGCAATAAGTAACCTTACTGTGGTGTTGCCACTCTGTCCGCAGCCTTTTTTGAAAAAGCGATGGCTCGTTAAAAGTGCCACAATTTTGAAATTCGTCTATGCAAATAATAATGCTGATGTTCTTTTCTTCGGCTATCCTTTGTGGGAGATTCAGTATTTCTTTGTAATGTTTTTCGAGTTCCTTCCACTCAAAGCTTATCTCAAAATCTTCGGTAGGGTCTGTGCCTACAGATATGCGTGGCGTAACCTGCTTAAAGAACTGCTTTGCATTTTCTATCCATTCTGTAATTTTATTGGAGGTGGCTTTGATGGTTTCGGCAGCAAATTGTTTGTAGAATTCTTCTTCGTTGCGTATGCTCATCAAATCGAGCATGATAACTTTTGTTTTGTTATTAGCTATTTCTAAAGCTGCCTTTTTGACCAAAGATGATTTCCCCCAACGCCTTGGCGAGATAAGGATAGTATTGATTTGGTTCTGCAAATTCTGCTTTAGCCGCTTTAAATCTGCAGAGCGATTGGTGAAAGTAGCCTCGCTGACTGTTTTGCCGTATAAGAAGGGTGAGTTCATATCTACCAAAGATACAGATGTTTATCAGCTTACCAAATAGTAACTTACCAACTAGTAACTTACTGTTTGGTGAGTTTTCGGTAAAAGGTTTAGGGCTTAGGGTTAAAGTATGCAATGCCTAAACTTTAGGTTTAAATGTTTGCTAAAGCGTGCAGCCCTTTCACCTCTTGTTTTGCCTTTCACCTTCTTCCCTCCACCTTTTACAGCCAACTTCCTTCTACCAACAAATTCTTGCCCAGCAGTTGTGAGCAAAGTGCCACTGCACTGCTGTACGCATCTTCGTGGAAACCATATCTAAAATAGCTTCCGCAATAATAAAGTGGACCGATTTCGTTAAGTTTTTTTAATTCTGTCTGTGCCTTGATAGCCGGGACGTCGAACAATGGGTGGTCGTAATCTATTTCTTTGATAATTTTCTTTTCGTCCAATTCATCATGCGGATTAATGGAAACGAAATAGTTTTTTTTATCAGAAACCTGTTGCAACTGGTTCATCCAGTAAATAGTGCTTGGGTTCAGTTTGCCATTTTCCTGCTTAATGCGATAGTTCCAACTGCTCCAAGCTAATTTTGCCTTAGGCATAATGCTTTCATCAGTATGCAACGTTGCCTTGTTGTATTGATATTTAAAATTTGAAAGCAAGCGTTGCTCCTCGGCAGTAGGGTCGG
>JAYVNR010000016.1:0-7588 GCA_043758305.1 Pedobacter sp.
AGATACATGATAAAGTAAGCTTAGACGAAGCAGTAAGGCTGGCTTTGAACCGTGTAATTGGCGCTTATGCAATTGTAGTTGTGAGCCAGGATGCACCTAACGAATTGATAGCAGCACGCAAAGGAAGCCCGCTTTTAATCGGTATTGGCGATGGAGAATATTTTGTTGCATCAGATGCATCGCCCATAGTTGAGTATACAAAAAATGTAGTCTATTTAAAGGATAATGAAATTGCCTATTTAAAAAGAGATGATATCCTGATCAAGAATATAGATAACACTATTCAAACCCCCTTCATCCATGAATTAGACCTCAAGTTAGAAATGCTTGAGAAAGGCGGTTACGATCATTTTATGCTCAAAGAGATAAATGAACAGCCCCGCTCAATTAAAGATTCTATGCGTGGCCGCATTTATCCCAGTGAGGGCAAGGTACAGCTTGGAGGCATAAAAGATTATGCAGATAAGCTTAAAATTGTAGACAGGATAGTTATTGTTGCCTGCGGTACCTCTTGGCACGCAGGGCTGGTAGGAGAATACCTCATTGAAGAGTACGCCCGTGTGCCGGTGGAAGTAGAATATGCATCAGAGTTTAGGTACAGAAATCCCATAATTTCTGATAAAGATATCGTTATTGCTATTTCTCAATCGGGCGAAACTGCCGATACCATGGCTGCCATAACTCTCGCAAAAGAAAAAGGCGCTACAATTTTTGGTATTTGTAATGTTGTAGGCTCATCTATTCCACGTATTTCACATGCTGGCGTATATACCCATGCTGGCCCTGAAATTGGAGTGGCTTCTACAAAAGCCTTTACTGCGCAGGTAACGGCCTTAACTCTGCTTGCTTTTTATATGGCTCAACTAAGAGGCACCATCAGGCAATCTGATTTGATACACCTGCTTACAGAATTAGAGGAAATCCCGGCATTAATTGGCAGAGCTTTGCAATCAAATGATAAGGTTAAAGCTATTGCTGAAAAGTTTAAAGATTCAAGGAACTGCCTTTTTCTGGGTCGTGGAAGCGGCTTTCCGGTGGCATTAGAAGGGGCTTTAAAATTAAAAGAAATCTCTTACATACACGCTGAGGGCTATCCGGCAGCGGAGATGAAGCATGGGCCGATTGCTCTGATAGATAATGAGATGCCTGTAATCTTTATTGCTACTAAAAACTCATCTTACGAAAAAGTAATAAGCAATATACAGGAGGTAAAATCAAGGAGCGGGATTGTTATTGCAATAGTTACTGAAGGAGATACAGAAGTTAAAAAGATGGCCGATTATATAATTGAAATCCCGGATTCAAATGAAGCATACCTGCCATTGCTTGCAACCATACCTTTGCAACTGCTTTCTTACCACATAGCGGTTATGCGTGGCTGCAATGTTGATCAGCCAAGAAACCTGGCTAAATCTGTTACTGTAGAATAAAAAAATGGGGAGAAGATTGCTCTTCTCTCCATTAAATATTATGACCGCCCTCTAAATTTGGATACAATCCAGAATATTAAGGCTGCAATAATTAGCACAGCAAATATTCCAACATATGCACCGGCTTTAAAAATATCGCCGATTGCCTGGCAGCTGCTCAACAATGTTATTGCAAATATTGCAATAACTCCATGTAATTTTCTTTCCATGACTTTAAGTTAAAATGTAGTATAAAAATAGCACATTTTAATAAAAGTTTTCCGCCAAGTTTATTTCTTTGCCTTTTGGAATCTATCCGCCACAGCATCCCAATTAACAGCATTCCAAATAGCTTCTAAATAAGCTGGGCGCTTGTTCTGATATTTAAGATAATAAGCATGCTCCCATACATCAATACCTAATATTGGAGTGCCCTTTACTTCCGCTATATCCATTAAGGGGCTGTCCTGATTTGGAGTTGATGATATTTGTAGTTTACCATCAGCAGAAACACTCAGCCATGCCCATCCTGATCCAAAACGAGTTGTCCCGGCTTCGGCCATTTTCTTTTTTAAATCATCCATAGAGCCAAAAGCAGAATTGATCGCTACTGATAATTCGCCTCCCGGAGCTCCGCCACCATTTGGAGAAAGAACAGACCAGAACAGGCTATGATTATAATGCCCACCGCCATTGTTCCTTACAGCAACAGGGTATTTTGAAATATTTTTTACAATATCCTCTATGCTAAGGTGCTCTGCACCGGTACCAGCTACAGCCTTGTTCAAATTATCTACATATGCCTGATGGTGCTTGCCGTGGTGAATTTCCATAGTAAGCTTATCAATATGCGGCTCCAGCGCATCGGTTGCGTATGGTAACGCGGGTAGTTCAAATGCCATGATTTAGTATTTAAAGTGAGATTATATATTGAACAAATATAACCGCTTAATAAACTTATGTTCAAATATTGCTCAAGTTCTTTTGCGCATAAAGAACTCTTTTACAATAAGGCTACATTCATTTTCTTTTATGCCGCCTACAATTTCAGTTTTAGGATGGGTGATTTTTTGATTGATGCGCAAAAATCCACGTTGCGGATCATGTGCGCCAAAAACCAATCGGCTAATCTGGCACCAAAACGAAGCTCCGGCACACATTACACAGGGTTCCATAGTAACATATAAGGTGCAATCCTGTAAATATTTTCCTCCCAAATAATTGGTTGCGGCAGTAAATGCCTGCATCTCGGCATGAGCAGTAACATCATTTAACTGCTCTGTTAAATTATGCCCACGCCCAATTATTCGCCCCTTACAAACAATAACAGCACCAATAGGCACTTCATCCAGAGATAAAGCAAGCCTTGCCTCCTTTAAAGCCTCGTTCATAAAAAATTCATCGGGCAATACGCTATCCTGTTCAGCAAAGTTGATGTATCGCATAGTCCTATATCAGCTTTGCACCATTTAAAACAGGCTTATCGATAAAAACAAGCACAATATCTCCATTATCATCTGTTAGGCCTGTAACAAGAAATTCTGACATGAAATTTGCGATTTGCTTTGGTTGAAAATTAAGCACTCCTAAAATCTGCTTTCCAATTAAGGCTTGGGGAGAATAATGCTTAGTGATTTGGGCACTGCTCCATTTTATTCCAAAATCTCCAAAATCAACTTTTAATTTGTAGGCTGGTTTTCGAGCCCCGATGAAATTTTCCACTTCTAAGACCGTACCGGCACGCAGCTCTACTTTTTCAAAATCTGCCCATGCAATTGTATCCATTTAGCAAATGTAGAGATTTCCATAAGCAACATTGGTGGGAACTAAATCTTGATAGAGCTATGGCACAAATAATACGTACAACAGATAGCAGATTGCTGTGCCTGCAACTGCAACAAGCAAACCACTGAACCGCTTGCGCTTGATAAAGCAAATAAGTATGATGCCGCTGATCGATACTAACACCATCATAAATGCCGAAACATCAATTACATTAGCCCAAGCTTTGCCCGTATCTCTTCCTTTGTGAAGATCATTGAGCACTGCCACTACGCCCATTTTAGTTTCAGTCAATTCAAATTTCCCGTCACTTTTATTTATGAAAACATCAGCAGAGTAGCCAGGGCCTTTAAATGATACAAAGCAATCAGCTTCTTCGATCCTGAATTCGCTTACTGCCCCTTTTACTGCATGAGCCTTGCGCAAATATTCTACTATATCAAGTTTGGCAATTTTGGCAGTATCTGGATTGTTGACCCATAAAGGATTTAATTTCCCTTTGGTTTTGTTGGTGCTTTGTTGACCGTCAAACCACGAAGCATGGTTTAAAGTTATGCCCGTTGCTGCAAAAAACAGCAGTATAGCAAAACTTACCATAGAAACATAGATATGCAGCCAGCGAGATACAGATGCAAATTTTCTTTTCCAGGGGCTTTTTGGATAATCCTGCTTTGCCTGGCTACTTAC
Source organism: Pedobacter sp. (assembly GCA_043758305.1). Classification (GTDB taxonomy): domain Bacteria; phylum Bacteroidota; class Bacteroidia; order Sphingobacteriales; family Sphingobacteriaceae; genus JAQSWM01. The sequence continues at coordinate 3,879 of JAYVNR010000016.1, forward strand.
CGTACCAGGCTTGGTGTACCTGATTCTAATTGGCTTTTTTTCTGTATTCAAGTGAAGCTGAAGCTATTTCTGTATTGCCCTGTAGTGTAATATCTGCTGGTTTTTTAGTAAAATCTAACTCTTGTTTGATCAACTGATGCGTGCCATGCTCACGTGCAGTTTCTATGAAAAGATTGTATTTGCCACCCTTCACATATGCTCCGATATCACTTTTCCCATCCCATTTCAAAGTGTATTTTCCTGCTGACCTAGTTGCGCTGGTTGAGGAAGAACCACCAGCCATATCATCAAGCTGGTAAACCCTATACCATACATATAGTTCTGGCAAGTAGCGTGAGCGATTGTACCATAATGATATATGGCGAACCGGCAGGCCCTTGCTATCTTCTATCCATACCGCAACAAAGGGCCGCGGTGCCCTCCCTCCATTATACAGGTTTAGCTCCAGGTTTATAACTAATTCCAGATTAGCCCAATCCTGCATATTTATTGCTGAAGCGCTAGCATCTATTTTAGAAAGAGGTTTCTCTTTTTCTACCAGATCTTTCCAGCCCGTGCTTTTAATCTGTTCGCCGTTACTGGTAATCAATAAAAATTCTGAACCAGGCACTGTTGATGCGAGCCTGGCACTTTCCATCGGTGTTAATACATTAAATGCAGTTGCCAATGCGCCAGCATCACTTGCATTAGGCGCAACAACTGTTGCACTGATAATATTGTCTACGGGTTTGCCAGTACGTGGATCAACAATATGTGAATACCATTTATCACCAATTTTATACCCCCGCCTGTAATTGCCACTAGTTGCAACTGCTTTATTGCTTATCAGGAGATGCGTTAAAGGGGCATCATTTTCAGCATCAGCTTTTGGATCGCTTACTGAAATATTCTCTTTTAAATTGCCTTTCACAACCAAGTCTCCTCCAATATTAACCACTACAGCCGTAACACCCGAAACAGACATAGCTGCATCGGTAGCTTTATTGATAATATAGCTCTTGGCGAAAGAATTCAATGCAAGTGGCGAGGAATCAAGCCGTTCTGCTGTATGATTCAATTTATTTAAGCGATAGTGTGGTTGTTTTACCATAGATACAGCTTGTGCTAAATCTAAAGCAGAAGGTTCCTGATTTTTTTCTGCAGCATTTTTCCAAACACGGCCTACAACTTCTGCTGATGCATCTAATGCGCCATTGCTTTTTAATTTCCATTGCTCAAACAAACTTAAAACTTCGTAAAGCTCTGGCGACACCGCAATAGGTTTAGCTATAGAACTGCTCCATTTGCTAAATTCGCTTTGCTTATCATAAGCGCTCAATATTTTATCAAGCCGGCTTATTTCTGCAATTGCTGCCTGTTCAGCTTTATCGCCTTCTTTTGGTGAAGGCGCAAGCACTTTTATTGCCAGCGAAGTGCCAAGCACATTTTCAAAATTTGAAACATAGGCATTTACCCGCCTCGACGGGGTTTTAACTGTTGCGCCGGAAAAAACCATTAAGGCTATAGCGGCAGACATTAGGGAAAGTGGCCGGAAAAAATTCATAGGTATGGAACGGGATTGATGTGTTTTTATTTGTTTGGATATGGCTAAAATCTCTTTTAGACAATATTGTTACTTTTTAAAGATGCTACAATTTTATTTATAAATGCAGGCTACCAAGTGCAAATGATATGAGTTGGCAATTTAATGAGGCCAACTGCCGAATTTTAGCTACTTGGCATATATCATAAATCAACATTTCCAAAATGTATAATATCGAAAGGTGTGATACAACAATCTAATGGAACGTCATGCTCATCAATGTCATCTATTGCGGGCTCTGGCGGAAAAAAAGATACCCCAACTTTTAAAACATCAGTACGGCATTTTGCTAAAAACTTGTCATAAAACCCTTTTCCATACCCAACGCGATTGCCTTTTACATCGTACGCTAATAAAGGAACAATTATAAGGTCTAATTTATTTGGTTCAATCTGTATTCCCTGTAACGGTTCTGTTATTCCCCATTTATTGGTTATCAATTCAGATTTATCTTGCCAAAGTATGTTGACGAGGCTAAGCGTAAATAAGTCAATTCGGGATAATACAAGCCTAATTTGGGGTTGATAGTGGCGTATCCAGCTAGCTATTTTAAGCACATCAACTTCGCCCTTGCCTGCAATAGGGTAAAATAAATGGATGTACCTAATATTTGAAAGAGCAATTTTAGAAAATTGATGAAAGATTTTACTGCTCTGCTCATCTATATTTTCAGTGCTCAACAGCCTGCGCTTCTCTATGTATAATTTCCGCAGGCTTTTTTTATCCATGGATTCTCGTAGTGATTTAATACTCAGGGCCGTGATTTATTTTACCCGTTCAATGTAATCTCCGGTACGCGTATCTACTTTCACTTTATCGCCAAGGTTGATGAACATAGGTACTTTAATTTCTACACCGGTTTCTAATGTTGCGCTTTTTAATGCATTTGTAGATGTATCTCCTTTTACAGCGTGCTCTGTGTAGGTAATTTCCAGCTCAACACTGGCAGGCGCCTGAGCCATAATGGGTTCATCGCTCTCGAAAGCAATAATAACGTTCATGCCATCTTTGAGGAAGCGGGCAGAATTTCCAAACAAAAGCCTTGGGATATTAAATTGCTCGAAAGTATTATTATCCATCACAACAAAGAAATCCCCATCATCATATAAATACTGATAATCGTTAGTTTCTACACGGCAAATCTCTACCTCTTCGTCTGTACGGAACCGATATTCTACAAGCTTATTGGATTTTATATTCCGCATGCGTGCCTGATAAAATGCACGAAGGTTTCCAGGCGTACGGTGGATAAGCTCTTCAACCGTTACCAGTTCGCCGTTAAACCGTAAAATATTGCCATTCTTGATATCTGATGCTTTTGACATGTGAATATTTTAGAGGGAGGGCAAAAGTATTAAGATTTGTTAATATAACCTATTCCTGATGCCTGCCAGGCTTATACTGATTCAGGTTTATGTGATTTTCACAAAATGAATATTCGTTTTCCTGATTAGAACATACTATGACCAATCTGTTTGATGCAAACTGCTGAATTAATGTGTGGTACCATGAAATTCCTTGAGCGTCCAGGTTAGAAGCTGGTTCGTCAAGAAGCAAAACGGGAGCATCAGAACAGAATGCCAAAATAAGCCTTGCCCGTTGTTTCATCCCCGACGAGAAATGTTTAATGTTTTTATTGCCTGATTTTTCAAGGCCCGATAGTGCCAACGTTTTTACGGCATCAAGCCCGGGAGCGTAAGGCTTGAACCGAAAATGGAAATCGATCTGCTCCCGCAAAGTAAATTCTTCAATCAATTCCATATACGGAGCTGCCATGCTCAATTGAACATAGGCTTTTTCAATGTCTAAAATCTTGCCTTGGTTTTTGTAGGTGATATTGCCTGAAGATGGTGCTAAGCTGCCAGAAATGACCTGCAATAAAGTAGATTTCCCAGACCCATTTGCACCTAAAATGGCATATGATTGCCCGTGTTGGAAAGTATAGTTTACATCCTTAAAAATCCATTCGCGATTAAATCTGCGGCTTATATTTTCAAGGATAATTTCCAATGTTTTGATTCTAAAGCAGCGGGAGGCTATGAATTTCCAAAGCCCTTCATAATGCCCCGGTTTGAATTACGGATAAAGTCAAGTATTTCATCCCGTATTTCGGTAGGCTGGCGCTCTG
>JAYVNR010000017.1:0-7579 GCA_043758305.1 Pedobacter sp.
CCATCGGCTGGAATCACTATGTTAACAGCGCTAACATCTGCATTTACACAACGCAAAGTAAAGCCGCACCTGGCCATGACTGGCGAAATTACGCTTAGAGGAAAAGTACTTGCTGTTGGGGGCATTAAAGAAAAAATCTTGGCAGCAAAACGGGCAAATATTAAAGAAATAATACTTTCTAAATCTAACCGAAAAGATATTTTAGAGATCAAAGAAGATTATATAAAGGATCTTACCTTTCACTATGTTAGCGAAATGAAAGAGGTTATTGAACTTGCCTTAAGCCGGGATACAGTTAAAGATGCAATAGATCTTACCGTAAAAGAAAACGCAGCTGCTGTATTGAATTAACGCTATGCTCAAACCTTTTTTGTCCTTTCTGCTCATAGTATCTTTAAGAAGCATTGCTTTTTCACAAACTGCCAACTACAAAAATGAATTTGGCTTTCGCAGTGATAATGATGCGTATCTCGCCATGGGCCAGGACAGGTATTATACAAATGGGCTATTTATCAGTTTTCGCCATGCAGCAAAGCAAGAATCTTTATCCCCCCGGCTTGATAAAAAGATTTGGGAAGCAGAGATAGGCCAAAAAATGTACAACGCCCAGTCCGGCTACGTGCCTAATATCAATTACATAGACCGCCCATTTGCCGCCTATTTGTATGGCGGTGGCAGCATTAGCTGGTTCCTGAAAAATGAGCAGGTGATAAAAGGGAGCTTGCAGGCCGGAGTTATAGGCCCTTCAGCTTTAGGCGAAGAAGCACAAAAATTCCTGCATAAATTAGTAGGCTTTTATGAATTGAATGGCTGGCAGTACCAAATCAGCAACGAAGTAGAAGGAAATGCCTCGGCTGATTATACCCGACTTATATCGAGAAACTTAAAAAACAATTTTGACTTATCCCTGAATGCATACGCAAATGCAGGAAGCACATATTCGGGTGGAGGGGTAGGCGCCACAATTCGGGTTGGCAGTATAAACGCACTTTTTAATTCTGTTAGCACCAATAGCCGCATTTCTAACTCCTCCAAAGATAGCATTCCTCAAAAGGAATTTTTCTTTTACGCAAAGCCAATGATAAATGTAGTTGCCTATGATGCAACCGTTTCCGGGGGATTGTATGCCAGCGAGCAAAGCCCGATTACGTATGGCACAAAACCCTTTGTTTTCTCTCAGGAACTCGGACTTATGTACGCCAAAAACCGCTGGACAGTTGATTTCTCCATCATTTTCAAAACGAAAGAAGTGAAAAGTTTTGCCCGGGCTCATCAGTATGGGGCAATAACAATGTTTTATAAATTCAACTAACAGGTTAATCAAAAAAAGTTTTCCTTCTCCCCATCTTCTTTATAGCCTGCTGTTGTTTCTGTTTTAACCGCTGTTCTACTGCACTTTTTTTGGGTTTGGTTGCTTTGCGCTTTTTAGGGATATGCAGCGCATTTGCCAGCAAAAAATAAAGTTTCTCCACACAGCGTTCCTTATTCATTAACTGGCTTCGCTCCTCTTCGCTTACAACCTGTATTTGTTTATCAGCAGTAAGCCTTGATGCAAGTTTCTCCCTTAACCGCTCCTTCTGCTCTACATCAAATATTTCGGCAGCATCGATATTAAAATTCAATTCTACTTTGGTTTCAACTTTATTTACATTCTGCCCGCCTTTCCCTCCGCTCCGTGAAGTTTTAAACGTAAGGGCTGGCAAAAGAGACTCCTTAGAAAATTCCATCCTGCAAAGTAAATCATTTACATGCACCTTGCTGAAACTCATAAGCAAACAATATCTTTGTCCCCCGGATGAGCACCAATATTGTAGTAGCAATTGATGGCTATTCTTCATGCGGGAAAAGCACCCTCGCTAAAGCACTGGCAAAAAAACTTCATTTTATTTATGTAGATAGCGGGGCAATGTACCGGGCTGTAACCCTGTATTTTTTGCGTAACCGGATAGACATGCATAGCTCCTACGAGGTTGAAAAAGCACTGGATGATATTCATTTAAATTTTCATTCGAGAGACTATCAAACCCATATCACGCTTAATGGCGAAGAGGTTTCGGAAGAGATAAGGCAAATGCCGGTATCTTCAAACGTTAGCACAGTAAGCGCTATCAGGGCTGTACGCCAGGAAATGGTACTGCAGCAGCAGCGCATGGGCAAATCTAAAAATATAGTAATGGACGGGCGTGACATAGGCACCACAGTATTTCCCGATGCCCAGCTAAAAATCTTTATGACGGCAGACTCCGGTATACGTGCCGAACGGAGGTATAAAGAACTTTATGCCAAAGGCGAGCCTATAACACTGGAAGATGTATTTGAAAACCTCGCCCGCAGGGATTATCAGGACACAACCAGGGTAGAAAGCCCTCTTGTAAGAGCTGAGGATGCCATCGTGCTTGACAATACCGACCTCACAGAAGAAGAGCAGCTTGAGTTTGCCTTAAGCAAGGTAAAGCCCTTGTTATAACCTAAGCAAGTTTTTTAATATTACCTTTGCCGACTAATGAAAGCCTGTTTATTTCCGCATCTGTTCTTATAGCTGCTTACAGTCCGCTTTCTCTTACCCAATATTACTTTTCCCATGTTAAATCCCGAAATAGAAAAAAGAAAAACTTTCGCCATTATAAGTCACCCCGATGCCGGGAAAACTACGCTTACAGAAAAATTTCTCCTTTTTGGAGGTGCTATCAATACCGCTGGAGCCGTAAAGCGAAATAAAGCACAGCAAAGCAGCACTTCCGATTTTATGGAAATAGAAAAGCAGCGTGGTATTTCTGTTGCAACCTCGGTAATGGGCTTTGAATACAAAGGCAAGCGCATCAACATTCTCGATACCCCCGGGCACAAAGATTTTGCCGAAGATACTTACCGCACGCTTTCTGCTGTAGATAGCGTGATCCTTGTAGTAGATAGCGTTAAGGGCGTTGAGGAACAAACTGAAAAGCTAATGGAGGTGTGCCGGATGCGCAATACCCCAGTTATCATTTTCATAAATAAAATGGACCGCGAGGGCAAAGATTCATTCGATTTATTAGATGAACTGGAAGACAAGCTTAAAATCAGCGTATGCCCACTTTCCTGGCCTATCGGTCAGGGACACACTTTTAAAGGGGTTTATAATATTTACACCAATCAGCTAAACCTTTTTGAACCCGATAAAAAGAAAATTTCTGAGCCTGTTATTAAAGTGAACGATCTAAATGATGAGCTGCTCACCAAGTTTTTACAGCCCAAAGAGCTTACCAAATTACAGGAAGAGCTTGAACTGGTTGAAGGCATTTACGGCGAACTTGATGGAAGCCTCTACCTGGATGGATTGCTGGCACCAGTATTTTTTGGCAGTGCCATCAATAATTTTGGCATCAGGGAGCTTCTTGATACATTTATTTCCATTGCCCCAAGCCCCAAAAGCCGAGAAGCTTTAGAGCGGGAAGTTTCTGCCGATGAAAAAGGCTTTACAGGCTTTGTATTTAAAATCCACGCAAACCTTGACCCTAATCACCGCGACAGGATTGCATTTCTACGAATCTGTTCCGGTAAATTTGAGCGGAACAAGTTCTTCTATCATACCCGCTTAGAAAAAAAGCTAAAGTTCTCTAACCCGATGGATTTTATGGCCAACGAGAAAACCCTGGTGGAGGAAGCTTGGCCTGGAGATGTAGTAGGCTTATACGATAGCGGCAACTTTAAAATTGGCGATACATTGACCGAAGGAGAAAAGCTTCAGTTTAAAGGCATCCCAAGTTTTTCTCCAGAAATTTTCAAGGAAGTAGAGAACCGAGATCCGCTAAAAACCAAACAGTTAGAAAAAGGCATACAACAGCTTACAGAAGAAGGCGTAGCCCAGCTTTTTATACAACAGCCCGGAAACAGAAAAATAATTGGAACAGTTGGAGAATTGCAGTTTGAGGTAATTATGTTCAGGCTTGAGCATGAATATGGTGCAAAAGCTGCTTTCAGGATGCTGACTTTTAAGCGTTCAAGCTGGCTTACGGCAAAAGACAAAAAAGATTTGCTAGAGATAACCCAACGCCGAGCATCGCACATTGCATATGATAAAGCAGGCAATACTGTGTTTTTAGCTGATAACGACTGGGCGATAAATCTTGCCAAACGTGATTTTCCGGAAGTAGAATTCCATAAAACCTCCGAATTTAAAGGCGATTATTAAGGCATAAAAAAGCCATCCTGAATCTCAGAATGGCTTTTTTTAATGCTACAAAATTATTTTACCGTTATATCAACACTGCGTTTTATAAAGTTTGTCAAATCGGCACCAGTAAGCATGCCTTGGGATAACAAAGCCAGATCATATGCCTGTTTTGCCAAACCGGTTTTCACCTCGTCATCATCGGCAGCAATAATTTTTTGCACAAGCGGGTGGTTAGCATTTACTGCTACGGTCAGCATTTCTGGCATGTTGCCCATAAATGACATTCCGCCGCCACCGCCCATTGCCTGCATATCCTTCATCCTGCGGAAAAATTCGGGCAAAGTCACTGTAACAGGCAATTCATCATCCGGCATAGCTTCTAAAGCCACTTTACGGTCTTTGTTATTGATCGCTTTTTCAAATACTTCTTGAACGGTTTTCTCTTCATCAGCATTCAGTTTGCTGACAAGCTTATGCTCTTTTTCAATCAATTTTTCCGCGGTATCAGAATCTACACGCTTAAGCGTAAATTTCTCCACCTTGCTTTCAAGCATTTGTATAAAGTGGCTGTCTATTGGGTGAGAAAACTCCAGCACATCATATCCCTTCTTTTTGGCAGACTGCACAAAAGCATCCTGTTTAGCCAAATCTGTAGAATATAGCGCTACCAGATTCCCAGATTTATCCTGCTGGTTAACCTGTATATGCTCCTTATATTTGTCTAAAGTGAAGTAAAGCCCGTCTGTTGTTTTGTACTGGCAAAAGTCTTTGGCTTTATCGTAAAACTTATCATTGCTTATCATGCCATATTTTACAAACAAACCTATATCGTCCCACTTATCTGCAAAAGCTTTTTCATCCTTATTGTACAATTCAGATAGCTTGTCTGCAACTTTTTTGCTTATGTGCGAATTGATTTTTTTAACGTTAGAATCGGCTTGTAAAAAGCTCCTTGATACATTAAGCGGTATATCTGGCGAATCGATAATGCCGTGCAACAGCATCAGGAATTCTGGTACAATGTCTTTTACTTCATCGGTAATAAAAACCTGCCTGGAGTACAACTGTATTTTGCTCCGCTGAAATTCAAAATCATTTTTCAGCTTAGGGAAATAAAGCACCCCTGTTAAATTGAACGGATAATCAACATTTAGATGGATCCAAAACAAAGGATCTTCAGAGAATGGGTAAAGTTCTTTGTAAAAAGCCAGATAATCTTCGTCTTTCAGATCGGCAGGAGCTTTAGTCCATATTGGATTAGTATTGTTAACAATATTATCCACCTCAACCGAAGCATATTTAGCTTTGCCTTCTTCGTCCTCGCCGTCAGGCTCAGATTCTGTTTTAGTGCCAAATTTTACTTCAATTGGCAGAAAGCGGCAATATTTATCTAATATTTCCTGTAGCTTCCCTTTATTTAAAAACTCTTCAGAATCTTTGTTTATGTGCAGGATAATATCTGTTCCTCTTTCTGTGCGGCTGCCAGGCGTTATTTCAAATTCTGTGCTTCCATCACAAATCCAACGGGCGGGCTCTGCGCCTTCCTGATAAGAGAGTGTTTGTATCTCCACCTGGTCTGCAACCATAAAAGCGGAGTAAAAACCTAAGCCAAATTTTCCGATAAGCTCATTGGCATCTTTTGCATCTTTAAACTTCTCTACAAACTCTGTAGCTCCCGAGAAAGCTATCTGGTTAATATACTTTTTAATTTCATCGGCAGTCATGCCCAACCCCTTGTCGGAAATGGTAAGGGTTTTTGCAGCTTCATCAAAGGCTACCTCAACTTGTAATTTTCCAACTTCGCCTTTGTATTGGCCAAGAGACGAAAGGCGTTTCAATTTTTGTGTAGCATCAACAGCATTAGATACCAGTTCACGCAGAAAAATCTCGTTATCTGAATACAGAAACTTTTTGATGATGGGGAAAATGTTTTCGGTATGGATTGAAATGGTTCCTTTTTCTTGCATAATTAGAATGTTTTTTCGAGCCATTTCACAACAATGATTCCAAACAAAATTGAGTGACAGGATGACAGCCCACAATAAGGTAAAATATTTTTTGAGGGCTATGCCTATTTGCTATATTTGCGGCACTTGAGCTGTTTCCTTTAAATGCCATTGTAATTTTGGTGAGGTGCCTGAGAGGCCGAAAGGATCAGTTTGCTAAACTGACGTACGGGCAACTGTACCGAGGGTTCGAATCCCTCCCTCACCGCTTTAAAACATAAAAAGCCTTTAACATTAAATGTTAAAGGCTTTTTGTTTTGCTTACCCGCTAAGGGAACTGGTTATATCGACATTTTTCCTGCCTGATATATTTTCATCCCCTGCATGCTCCATGGCCTTTTAGTTTCTGAAGCACCTGTCTGAGTAATTTTTATGTACTTAGCCTTAACAGGATCAAAGGTGATCATGGTTTTCCTGCTTCCTTTGCCAGAAGCTATTTGCGACCATGTGTTGCCATCTGCAGAAACCTGAACAATATATACCTCCGGAAAAGATTCTATTAATGTAGCTCCTCCGCCGGGAACAGGATTGGCTATAGCCCTTGCTTGCTGCACCCTTGATGTAGGAGATTCAAACTCAATTCCGGAAAGCATTGCTTCTTTAGGCAATTCTATTTGAAACCACATATTTGGCATTTGAGGCTCTCCCGTAGTCCATCCTTCAAAATGAAGCGCAGCACTTGGCGTTGCTTTGCCACCTATTATGATTGGCTTCGCGTGGCTGGCTGTAACTCTCCAGTTTGTTTCTGTAGGCAATACCTGAGGGATGGAGGGGATCAGTTCGGTATATTTATAATTTGCTTTAATTTCGGAAAGCTTTTTCCTCATATTGGTAATGTCTCCGGGAGCAATAAAAGGCGCAGCATTCTCAAAATTATTTCTGATATACGATGTTACGGAGGCAATCCATTCATCAGAATTGGCTGCCATTGGCACCATGATAGCACCGGCATAATTTTTACCTTCAATCGGTCCCGTCAATCCTTTTAGTAGAACCTTGGCAACATAGTCAGAATGTCCCTGCACACGTGGGTTTCCAACTAGCGATGGGGCCAGTAAAACTCCCGGGCTTATAACTTTCCCCGTGCCTGTTGGTCCGTGGCATTCTGCACATAGTTCACTATAAATTAAAGCCCCACGCTCTAATGACGCTTTTTCTGAGGCAGTATAAACTACACCTCTGTTATTGTTTGCTGCTACAAGCACGGCAGGCTTTAACATCTGATCGCCAATAACCTGAATACCTCTTGCCTTATTAGTTTGAACTACTGATTTAATAGTTGCTGCAGCATCCGGAACTTTTAGGGTGTTCAAAGTCATCATAGCCTGAAGGGCTACATCTGTGTTGCCGCTTTTAGCGAAAGCTGTATAGTCATTTGCAAATGAAGCATCTCCTGCCTTATATAACGATTCGCTGGCAC
>JAYVNR010000018.1:0-2394 GCA_043758305.1 Pedobacter sp.
GAGAAGAGTCTATTTCGTGTAGCAGCACTTGAGCCACGGCTGCCTGAAATTCCGCCTGCCACCGAAAAGCTCAGCAATCCCATCGATCGTTTTGTAAACACTTATTTTCAAAAAAATAATATCCGGTGGAGCGCCCCTGTTGATGACAGAATTTATATGCGGCGGGTATACCTGGATGTAATTGGCTTATTGCCGCCACCGGATAGTGTTGATCAGTTTGTGCTGGATACCAGGTATGACAAACGGAGCCTGCTGGTGCAGCAACTGCTAAACCGCGATCATGATTATGTACAGCACTGGATCACGTTCTGGAATGATGCGCTGCGCAATGATTACAGCGGTACAGGCTATATCACAGGAGGAAGAACGAACATTTCCAAATGGCTGTATAGCGCATTGCTCACAAACAAACCTTATAATGCGTTTGTAAAAGAATTAATCAGTACCGATAAAAATTCAGCAGGATTTATCAGGGGCATTAGCTGGCGGGGCACCATCAACAGCAGCCAAAGCACAGAAATGCAGGCAGCACAAAATGTATCGCAAGTGTTTCTGGGGCTGAACCTCAAATGCGCCTCCTGCCACAACAGCTTTGTTAGCGACTGGAAGCTGGACGATGCCTATGCCTTTGCCAATTTGTTTTCTGATTCCAGCCTGCAGATTAATCGCTGTGATAAACCCACAGGGAAAATGGCCGGTCGCCGGATATTGTTTAAAGAACTGGGGGCTATTGATTCCAATGCAAAAAAAGAGGACCGCTTAAAACAGTTGGCAGATTACCTGGTGCAACCCAAAGATGGCCGCTTGTACCGTACAATCGTTAACCGCATCTGGGCGCAGGTGATGGGGCGTGGTATTGTTGAGCCAGTGGATGTAATGGACAACATTCCTTGGAGCCAAGACCTGCTTGATTGGATGGCATGGGATTTTGCTGCCTCCGGATACGATATTAAAAAACTAATCTTTTCCATTCTTACCTCAGCAACATATCAATTACCTTCTGTTGCAGTTAAAGAACAGGGATTGATAGTTGCACCGGAATTTGTTTTCAATGGGATGTTGCGACGCAGACTTAGTTCCGAGCAATTTACCGATGCAGTGAGTGAAATGCTGCAGCCGGTTTATGAAGACAGTATGATGGCGGTTGAATTTTTACCCAAGGACATAAAAAACACCATTCCGTTTGCACGGGCTTCTTTAATGAAAAATGATGGGTTCCAAACCATCCTCGGAAGACCCAACCGGGAAACCGTTTCTACAAGCCGCAACTCACAGGCCAACCTGTTACAGGCGCTGGAACTAACCAATGGCAGCCTGTTCAATCAAACGATGAAAAAGGCGGCCTTTAAATGGAAAGAAAAGTATCCTGACCCAGAGCTGATGGTAAAGGAAATTTATAGAAATACCCTGGGGCGATTACCCGATAGCAGGGAAGCAACCGTGGCCAAAGTAGCATTGGGTAAAACGCCTTCGGCAGATGCAGTACAGGATTTTTTATGGGCAATGGCACTACATCCGTCTTTTCAGCTCATTTATTGAGCTGGCTATTTTTGTATTCGTTCACGACCAAATTATTTAACATGAAAGCGAATTGGAACAGAAGAGAGTTTATCAGAAAATCGGGTGCCGCTACAATGGCAGCCCTTGCAGCCGGTGCGCCGATGGCTGGCCTGCTAAGCGGTTGTGCAGACAAAAAAAAGCAGGTTGCATCTACCGCAGATACCGTGATATTATTGTGGATGGCTGGCGGCATGGCACACACAGAAACTTTTGATCCCAAAAAGTTTACCCCGTACGAAAAAGGAATGGAAGGCACCAGAGTGCTGAGCACTTTTAAATCGGTGCCTACGGCATTGGATGGCATCAGTTTTTCTGAAGGGCTTGAATCAATTGGAAGCGCACTCAACAAAGGCACTTTAATAAGATCGTATGTGGCCGCCGACATGGGGCACATCCTGCACTCGCGGCACCAATATCACTGGCATACCTGTTATCAGCCGCCGCAAACCGTTGCTGCCCCGCATATTGGATCATGGATAGCCAATTTACTGGGCCCAAAAAATCCGGTGATTCCTGCGTTTGTAGATATCGGTCAGCGGTTTACTGTTGGTGAAGCGGAGGAGCTGAAAGCCTTTCATACGGCTGGTTTTTTGGGCAATGAATTTGGTCCTTTTATGATACCGGACCCCAGCCAGGGGCTGGACAGTGTACGGCCCCCTGTCGGTATGGGAGCTAAAAGATTTGAGCGCCGCAATCAACTCTACAATGAATTAATCGGCAAAGGCCCGGCGGGTGAATTTGGCAGCGATTACCAGAAGGAATCTTTGCGCCGGTCGATGGAGCAGTCTTACAGGCTGCTCAATTCGCCCGAAGCAAAAGCATTTGATTTGAGCC
>JAYVNR010000019.1:0-2393 GCA_043758305.1 Pedobacter sp.
TACTTTCTATGTGCGTATTGCATTATGCAACAACAACGTTGAAAACCGAAAAAAAGGCGATGAACGAAGACACAGAAGTAGCAGATAAAGTTTATCAGTTAGACCAGTTGTTATCGGGCTTTTTTTCAAAGCAATAATGTTCTTTATACATGCAGGGCATGAAATTTAACCGCAGTTAAATTTTTGAGTTTCACTATTTAAAGCAAATGCTTCAATATCAGTAAGATGATAGCAAACTCTATTCAGGGAGTTCTTCATCAACCTATTGAATATTTGGTTTTACTAACATGAATTCAAAATTTAATTGCGGTTTTTTTATATCAAAAAAATTATGAACATACTACTTTACGTTTTATTAGGATTAGCAGCCGGCGTGGTTATCGGCAGGTTTTTGCTCATGCAGCTTTTTAAGAAGCAGGAAATTGGGGCACAAAATAAGGTCAAGAAAATTTTAAGGGATGCAGAAACCAATGCCGAAATATTAAAAAAAGACCGGCTTTTAGAGGCAAAAGAAAAATTTTTGCAAATGAAAGCTGAGCACGAACAGGAAATAAACGGCAAGAACAATAACATTAATCAGCGGGAAAATACAATCAGGCAAAAAGAGCAATCCATCAACCAGAAGCTTGAGAATATGAACCGCAAAGAGCAAGAGCTCGACGGTACAAAGGCTAACCTGGAGAAACAAATTGATATTGCGCAAAAAAAGCAACAAGAAGTAGAAATCCTTAAGAATCAGCATGTGCAGCAATTGGAAACTATTGCAGGATTGTCGGCAGATGAAGCCAAGAACCAGTTGGTGGATACGCTGCGAGAAGAAGCCCGCACTAAGGCGATGATGCAAATCAAAGACATTGTTGATGAAGCCAAGCTTACCGCTACCAAAGAAGCCAAAAAAGTGGTTATTCAAACTATTCAGCGCACTGCAACAGAAGCTGCAATAGAGAATACTGTTTCTATTTTCAATATTGAAAGCGATGAAATTAAAGGCCGCGTTATTGGTCGCGAAGGCAGGAATATACGTGCTTTAGAAGCCGCAACCGGGATTGAAATTATTGTAGATGATACGCCTGAGGCTATTATCCTTTCGGGATTTGATCCCGTGCGACGGGAAATCGCCCGCCTTGCTTTGCACCGTCTGGTAACAGATGGGCGTATCCATCCGGCTCGTATAGAGGAAGTGGTTGCTAAAACAAAAAAGCAGATTGAGGAAGAGATTGTAGAGATAGGCGAGCGCACCGTAATCGATCTAGGTATCCACGGATTGCACCCGGAGCTTATCCGTATGGTTGGGCGTATGCGTTACCGCTCGTCTTACGGACAAAATCTTCTCCAACACTCTCGTGAGGTTGCTAATTTCTGTGCAACCATGGCGGCAGAGCTTGGGCTGAATGTTAAGATGGCTAAGCGTGCCGGTTTATTACACGATATCGGTAAAGTGCCTGATGACAATCCGGAATTGCCACACGCAATACTTGGGATGCAGCTAGCAGAAAAATACAAGGAGCATCCGGAAGTGTGCAACGCAATTGGCGCACACCATGATGAAGTAGAAATGACTTCTATGATATCGCCAATTATCCAGGCTTGCGATGCTATTTCAGGCGCCCGCCCAGGCGCTCGCCGCGAGGTGGTTGAAAGCTACATTAAGCGTCTGAAAGATCTTGAGGCATTAGCCCTATCGTATCCCGGAGTAGAAAAAACATTTGCAATTCAGGCTGGCAGAGAACTTCGGGTTGTAGTTGAAAGTGAACGAATTACAGATGCACAGTCGGAAGTACTGGCTGCTGATATTTCTAACCGTATCCAAACAGAAATGACTTACCCGGGGCAAATTAAGGTTACGGTAATACGTGAAACAAGGTCTGTTGCGTACGCGAAGTAATTATTTGTCATTCTGAGCGTAGCGAAGAATCTTTTAGAAGGCTGCCAGCGCTATATGCTTGCAGCCTTCTAAGTTTACAGTCACTATTTTACAGCTCAAACATTAGGTACAATATTTGAACAGTAGATTGAATAAAAAGATAAATATATTTGTATTTGTTAAGCAGTACGCATGAGTGCAACGGTCATAGAATATTTTGAAGCTAAGTTTACAGAAAAAAAAGATGTGCTTGCTACCAAAGCAGATATCGCTGGCCTTCGGGTAGAGTTGCAATTTTTCGAAAACCGACATGGTAAAATGAATGTTCGGCTTTTCCATTGCAATGGTTTTGGCAATATTGGGCTTGTACTTTAAATAGGAAGATAAAGATATTCCTCCAATTGCAGTGGCAGCCTTCCTGGCTTCAACCCACCAACTTCTTATACCTAATCCTTTTCGGAGCAACATCCCCCGTACGCTTCTTGCGGTTTTCTTCATACTCAGAATAGTTCCCCTCAAAAAAGTAAAC
>JAYVNR010000020.1:0-7557 GCA_043758305.1 Pedobacter sp.
TTCAATGTTTTGGTTCACGAATTAAGAGGTTTAGGTTTGGATATTACATTAGATTAAGTTGCGGGTTACGGGTTGCGGGTTGTGAGAAGCAGCCCGCAACCCGTAACTCATAACTCACAACTAAAAAAGAGCTATGTCTTACAAAAAAGATAATAAAATCAAAAGCAACTTCACTTCGATTACCATTAGTTTGGCATCACCAGAATCAATTCTGGAACGCTCGAGCGGTGAAGTTTTAAAGCCAGAGACCATCAACTATCGTACTTACAAACCCGAGCGTGACGGTTTGTTCTGCGAGCGTATTTTTGGGCCGGTTAAGGATTACGAGTGCCATTGCGGCAAATACAAACGTATCCGGTACAAGGGCATCGTTTGCGACCGTTGCGGTGTTGAGGTAACTGAAAAGAAAGTTCGCCGTGAGCGTATGGGGCACATCAATTTGGTGGTTCCTGTTGCGCACATCTGGTATTTCCGTTCGTTGCCAAACAAGATTGGTTATTTATTGGGCTTGCCTACTAAAAAACTGGATCTCATCATTTACTACGAGCGCTATGTTGTTGTTCAGGCTGGTATAAAAGAATCAGACGGTATCAATAGAATGGATTTTCTTACGGAAGAAGAGTATCTGGATATTCTAGATACCTTACCGAAAGAAAATCAATATTTAGACGATAAAGACCCTCAGAAATTCATCGCTAAAATGGGCGCTGATGCTTTGGAAGAATTGCTTAAGCGCTTAGATCTTGACCAGCAATCTTATGATCTTCGCCACCAGGCTGCTAACGAAACTTCTCAGCAACGTAAAAACGAAGCTTTAAAACGTTTACAGGTAGTTGAAGCATTCCGTGGTTCAAGAGAGCGCATTGTGAATAACCCAGAGTGGATGATCGTTAAGATCGTTCCGGTTATCCCACCAGAATTGCGCCCATTGGTGCCCTTGGAAGGTGGCCGTTTTGCTACTTCGGATTTGAACGATCTATATCGCCGCGTAATTATCCGTAACAACCGTTTAAAGCGTTTGATCGAGATAAAAGCACCAGAAGTTATTTTGCGCAACGAGAAACGGATGTTACAGGAAGCTGTGGATTCGTTATTCGATAACTCACGTAAAGTAAACGCAGTAAAAACAGAAGGCAATCGTGCCCTTAAATCTCTTTCAGATATTCTGAAAGGTAAGCAAGGTCGTTTCCGTCAGAACTTATTAGGTAAGCGTGTGGATTATTCAGCACGTTCTGTAATTGTTGTAGGGCCTAATTTGAAACTGCACGAGTGCGGCTTGCCAAAAGATATGGCTGCAGAACTATTTAAACCGTTTATCATCCGCAAGATGATTGAGCGGGGAGTAGTTAAAACTGTAAAATCTGCAAAGAAAATAGTAGACCGCAAAGATCCATTAGTTTGGGATATTCTGGAAAATGTATTGAAAGGCCACCCGGTACTGTTAAACCGTGCGCCTACTCTTCACAGACTTGGTATCCAATCTTTCCAACCAAAACTGGTTGAAGGCAAAGCAATTCAATTGCACCCATTAGTTTGTACTGCATTCAACGCGGATTTTGACGGTGACCAGATGGCGGTGCATTTGCCATTAGGCAATGCTGCAATTTTGGAAGCCCAAATGCTGATGCTTGCTTCGCACAACATTCTGAATCCAGCTAATGGAACTCCTATTACGGTTCCTTCGCAGGATATGGTTTTGGGTCTTTATTATATTACTAAAGGCCGCAAGACAGATGCAGACAGAGTTGTAAAAGGCGAAAACCAAACATTCTATTCTTCGGAAGAAGTAATCATCGCTTACAATGAGAAGATGATCGATCTTCATGCTTTCATCAAGGTTAAAGCCAAGGTGAAAGAAAAAGATGGAAACATCGTAAGCAAAATTATAGAAACTACTGTTGGGCGTGTGTTGTTCAATCAGCACGTTCCAGAAGAAGTAGGATATATCAATGAGCTTTTGACCAAAAAATCACTACGTGATATTATTGGAGAAGTAGTTAAGAATACTGGTATGGCCCGTGCCGCACAGTTCCTTGACGATATCAAAGAGTTAGGGTTTCAAATGGCATTCCGCGGTGGTTTATCGTTCAACTTGCAAGATTTGAACATCCCAGATGCTAAGGTTACGCTTATCGCTTCTGCTACTAAAGAGGTAGAAGAAGTTATGGGCAACTATAACATGGGCTTTATCACTAATAATGAACGTTATAACCAAATTATCGATATTTGGACACGTATCAACAACCGTTTAACAGCCAATGTAATGGAAATCCTTTCTACGGATAACCAGGGCTTTAACTCAGTTTACATGATGCTTGATTCTGGTGCACGTGGTTCTAAAGAGCAGATTCGTCAGCTTTGCGGGATGCGTGGTTTGATGGCTAAGCCACAAAAATCAGGTTCTGGTGGAGAGATTATCGAAAACCCAATCCTTTCTAATTTTAAAGAAGGCTTATCGGTACTTGAGTACTTTATCTCAACTCACGGTGCACGTAAAGGTTTAGCGGATACAGCTTTAAAAACTGCTGATGCTGGTTACCTGACCCGTCGTTTGCATGATGTTGCGCAAGACATGATTGTTGGCGAAACGGATTGCGGAACATTACGAGGTATTTATACAACTGCATTAAAAGACAATGAGGATATCGTAGAGCCATTATACGAGCGTATATTGGGCCGGACTTCTTTACATGATGTTTATGATCCGTTAACCAACGAACTGTTGGTTTCTGCAGGTCAGGATATTGAAGAAAATATTGCCCACGATATTGCAAATTCTCCACTTGACGGCATCGAGATCCGTTCTGTATTGACATGCGAAAGCAAGCGTGGCGTTTGCGGATTATGCTACGGGCGCAACCTGGCAACAGGCAAGCGTGTTCAGGCAGGTGAAGCCGTGGGTGTAATTGCTGCACAGTCAATCGGTGAGCCTGGAACCCAGTTAACATTACGTACATTCCACGTGGGTGGTACTGCATCTAACATTGCTGCAGAATCTGTAATAAACTCACGTTTCGATGGAGTTATTGAGTTGGAAAACATACGTACAGTACAATTTAAAACTGAAGAGGAAACCTTAGAAGTAGTTCTAGGCCGTTCCGGAGAATTCCGTATTCTGGAGCCAAATACCAATAAGGTTATTATGACGAATAATATTCCTTATGGTTCGTTCCTGTACGTTAAAGAAGGCCAAAAGCTTACCAAAGGCGACCGTATATGTAGCTGGGATCCGTACAATGCGGTTATTATCTCTGAGTTTGGAGGTAAAATTGAATTTGAATCAGTTATTGAGGGTGTTACCTTCCGTGAAGAATCTGATGATCAGACAGGCCACAAAGAGAAAGTTATTATTGATACCCGCGATAAAACTAAGAACCCGGTTATCCGTGTTGTGGATAAAAAAGGCGAATTCATCAAAGGATACAATATCCCGGTAGGTGCGCACATTTCGGTTGATGCAGGCGAGGCTGTTCAAACAGGTGCTATCATCGCTAAGATACCTCGTTCTACTGGTAAAACCCGTGATATTACAGGTGGATTGCCTCGTGTAACTGAGCTGTTTGAAGCACGTAACCCATCTAACCCGGCAGTAGTTACCGAGATAGATGGTGTTGTTACTTTAGGTGGTGTTAAACGTGGTAACCGCGAGATTTCAATCGAGTCTAAAGACGGGCAGATCAAGAAATATCTGGTTCCATTGAGCAAACACATCCTTGTACAGGATAATGACTTTGTGAAAGCTGGCATGCCACTTTCTGATGGTTCTATTTCTCCTGCAGATATCCTTTCAATAAAAGGGCCTGCGGCAGTTCAAGAATATCTGGTTAACGGAATTCAGGAAGTATATCGTTTGCAAGGTGTGAAAATCAACGATAAGCACTTTGAAACAATCGTTCACCAAATGATGCAGAAAGTCAGGATTGAAGATCCCGGCGATACACGTTTCCTTGAAAATGACGCGGTTGACCGATGGGATTTCATGTTAGAAAACGATGATATCTATGATAAAAAAGTTGTAGTTGATCCGGGAGATTCTGAAAATCTTAAAGCCGGGCAGATTTTATCGCTGCGTAAACTTCGGGATGAAAACTCCCTATTGAAGCGCAAGGATTTGAAACTTGCTGAGGTGCGTGATGCATTTGCTGCTACTTCAAGCCCAATGCTTCAAGGTATAACCCGTGCCTCGTTAGGTACTAAATCGTTCATATCTGCGGCTTCCTTCCAGGAAACCACTAAGGTATTGAACGAGGCTGCTATCAGCGGTAAACGTGACAACCTGCTTGGTTTGAAAGAAAACGTAATTGTTGGCCACCTGATACCTTCAGGAACCGGGCTGCGCAGCTATGAACGCATCATTGTTGGCTCGCAAGAAGAGTACGACAGATTGTTAGCGTCAAAACAAGAAGAAGTAGAAGCGTAATAAGGCTAAAGGCATGAGCTAAAAGGTTTAAGGCTAAAAGCTTAAGCCACAAGGAGAGACTAGAGCTAATATTTTTTAAAGTCCTCTCTTTTACGGGAGGACTTTTTTTTGGATTAGATTTTGTAATTTCGTAGTGAAAATTAAGACAATGAGCGTTTCAGAAATACAACTTTTTCAAATTCTTAAAATGCGGCTTGGCGAGCAAGGGGCTCAGGATTTGGTTCGTTTGTAAAAAGCGAGGTGCAAGCAGAATTTAATAACAAGAAAGAATCATTAGCTACAAAAGAAGATATTGCCAAAGTTCGAGAGGATATGGCTAATATAAAAGGAGAATTAACAAAGTCAATTTACTTTATCGGGCTGATACAATTTCTTGCAATAGTGGGTTCTGTATTGGCTATATTCAGCTTCATGCTGAAATGAAAGTTAGATCGGAAGTTCAGACAGAATTTGATGCCAAGGGAGAGTTGTTAGCTACCAAAGAGGATTTAGCAAATGTTAGGGGAGACTTGATGAAGTCTATTTACATTGTTGGATTAGTTCAATTTTTAGCAATTGTAGGCTCAGTTTTAGCAATCCTTACCTATATGCTTAAATAAAACATAATATGATTATTTTAAAGTCCTCTCTTTTACGGGAGGACTTTTTTATTTTTGAGCACTATGGAAGAACCAATAGATAACCAGTTAAACATTGAGCTTTCTGAAGAGATAGCTGAGGGAATATATTCTAACCTTGCAATAATTACACATTCTAACACCGAATTTGTACTTGATTTTATACGGGTTATGCCCGGTGTTCCAAAGGCAAGGGTAAAGTCAAGGATCATTTTAACTCCGGAACATGCCAAAAGGTTATTGCAGGCTCTGGAGGAAAATATTGAAAAATTTGAGGCTATAAATGGGCGGATTAAATTACAGGCTGGCACTCCTGGCTTGCCCATGAACTTTGGCGGGCCTACGGCGCAGGCATAATTTCAGTTATATTAAAGTTGGTAGATTGTTCGTTGTCTCGCAATGATGAATCAATAAATGCCTGAATCTCCTTTAACTGACCGGGTTCAAACCATTTTATATCTTCATCTTTTCTAAACCAGGTAAGCTGGCGCTTTGCGAATCGCCGGGTATTTTGTTTTATAAGCCGGATGGCTTCTGCAAGGGTTAAAGATTCATTAAAATAATCAAATAGCTCAGAATAGCCAACGGTTTTCAATGCATTAAGGTTCTTATAAGAAACCAGGCCTATGGCTTCTTCTAACAGCCCGTTATCAGTCATCTTATCTACACGTTCATTTATTTGGTTGTAAAGAGTTTGCCTATTAGTATTCAGCCCTATTTTAAGTATATTGAATGGTCTTTTTACTCGTGCTTTTTTGCGGAAAGATGAAAATGGTTCTCCGGTTGCCTCATACACTTCTAAAGCACGTATCAACCTTTGAGGATTATTTTGGTCAACTTCTATAAAATAAACAGGGTCTGCTTTTTTAAGCATATCCTGTAAGGCTTCAATTCCTTTTTCAGAATAAACAGAATTGAGTTTTTCTCGTATTTGCGGGGATGCTTTAGGCAAATCATCAAATCCGTTGCATATGGCATTTATATAAAGCCCTGAACCGCCAACTAAGATGGCAATATTGTTTATAAAGAATATCTCCGCAAGCTTATAAAGTGCTTGTTTTTCAAAATCCCCAACAGTAAAATCTTCGGAAATGCTTATCGAATCAATGAAATGATGCTTGGCTTGAGAAAGCTCAGCGGCAGTTGGTTTTGCCGTTCCAATATTCATTTCCCGATAAAACTGCCTGGAATCGGCAGATACTATTTCAGTATTGAAGTGTTGAGCCAGTTTTATAGCTAATCCGGTTTTCCCTATGGCAGTAGGGCCAATAATAACGAGAAGGGTTTTAGCAGGCATTATTCAATGTTTTCAATAATGCGCATGGCTTAATCAATAATCTTCTTTTTGCAAATCTTCTGGATCTATGCTGTCATTATCAGAAAACTCATCCATAAATTCGTCTTTTTCTTCCTCTTCTTCCTGAACTGCAATTGGCGACTCAATATCATCTACAGTTTCTAAATCGTCAGCATCTTCGGGGGCGTATTCCAGTTCATTAAGGAAATCAAATTCATTCGGGGCATCTTCAATTATTGGAACAATAGCAGAACCCGGAGGTCTGGGCGCTTCTCCAACAGACCGGAAAATGCAGGGATAATCCTTGTTCTTTTCATCCTCCAATAAAATTTTAATAAGCTCAACGTGAAAGTCGTAAGGGCGCTCAAAATTGTATGTATAATAGAATTTTTGATGTGGATCGTCAATGAAATTACTAAGCTTGGATTTTATCATTATAGCAACCCCATTATCAACTTTGCGCTGCGAAGGCATAAAAGCTATTTCATCGCTTTTTAGCCATTGGTCATTAGCTACATAAAATGAGGAGGGTTTCTCTGCCGGATAGCCCGTAGTTTGATGAATTGCAAAATGTAAATCTTCAAAAGTCTGATTCGTGCGAACATCTATTTCACGCAAAATATCATCATAATCTTCAAATGTAACCCTGAACCTGTAAACCGCCATGTATCTTAAAATAATGTATGCAATTAAAATTTGCGCTAAATTAACGTTCTTAGATATATAAAGTTTTTTTTAATAATTATAAAAGATCAGCAATAGAACAGCTATAATTATGCCATAGAAGCTATGAATTTGTTAGCCCAATCTCCAGGCCTTTTATTAACATAAACTGATAGGCATCTTCCCGGGTATTTTTAATCTCTCCATCCAGAATGGCTTCTCGGATCTGATTTTTGATGATGCCAACCTCTTTTCCGGCAGGTATTTTAAACGCTTTCATTATATCTTCGCCACTAATGGGCGGTTGCCAGTTGCGCAATTGATCGCGTTCTTCAACATCTTTAAGCTTTTGCTTTACAAGCTCAAAGTTCTGGCGGTATTTTTTGGCTTTGTACTCGTTTTTAGTGGTAACATCAGCATGGCATAGCTGCATGAGGCTATCTATATCATCGCCTGCATCAAACAACAGCCTTCGCACTGCAGAATCTGTTACAATTTCCTGAGCCAGAACAATTGGGCGCAAATGCAGCTGTACCATTTTTTGAACAAATTTAAGATGA
>JAYVNR010000021.1:0-2390 GCA_043758305.1 Pedobacter sp.
GCTATGGCTTTTAAAAATGAGTTCAGTTTTCCAGCTATTATTTCTGTGAACATTTTTGCCTCTCAGAATGGAACGGTAAAATATGGCAACGTAAAAACAAATCCTAATATTTCAATACTTGGTGCAGATGATAATTACCTTTTTACCGGAGGATATAAACTTTATTCGGGGCGCAATTTTTCGCAAGGCGAGCTTGAATTTGGCAGCAACGTGGTGATTATTGGCGATGAAATTAAAACCAAACTTTTTAAGGATATAGATCCTATTGATAAAATAATAACGGTAGGAAGCGATAAATTTAAAGTAATTGGCTTGTACGCACCTAAAGGATCAAGCATGGGGTTTGGCGGCGATAAAGTTTGCGTTATACCCCTTTTAAAAGCAAAACAAACCCTTACCAGCAACAGCCCTTCTTATACGATAGCGGTAATGTCGGCAGATTCTCAAAACTCTGATATATCTGCCGGAGAAGCAACTGCTCTGTTCAGGAACATACGTGGCGTAAAAATTGGCAAAGACAACAATTTTGAAATTACAAAAAGCGATGCCATTGCCCAAACCCTTTTAGAGAACATGAAGTATGTTACCCTTGCGGCTATTATTATAGGTTTTGTTACTTTAATGGGCGCTTCAATTGGCCTTATGAATATTATGCTCGTGTCTGTAACAGAGCGCACACGCGAAATTGGAGTGCGCAAAGCTGTTGGAGCTACTCCTACGGTAATACGCCGACAATTTTTAATGGAGGCTATTATAATTTGTTTGATGGGCGGTGGTACTGGGATTGTGCTTGGCATAGGTATTGGAAACCTTGTTGCTATGCTACTGGGCGCTGCCTTTCTGGTTCCATGGGCATGGATGGCATTAGGCATAATCATTTGTGTAAGCGTAGGCGTAATTTCAGGATTTTATCCAGCTTCAAAAGCGTCCAAGCTTGATCCTATAGAATCATTGCGCTACGAATAATTAGAACAGCAGTTCGTTCTGCAACTGATAATCCGTTAAGAGCTTGTAAACGTATGGCGTTGATAAGGCATGTTTCAAGGCTCCTGCATGCCGCATATGGTGCATATCGCTCCCAATAAAATCAACTAAATAATTATCTATCATTTCTTCCGCAGCTTTTTGAGCGGGTTTTCCGTAATATCCTGTTAAAGAAATTGTATTGATTTGCAAATAGCAGCCGGCATCTTTTATCCTGCTATAATTTTCTATAGCTTCTGTAAAATACGGGTATCGCTCTGGATGTGCCATTAAGGGAGTGTAGCCGGCCTTGTGGATTTTTGCTATAACCTCATATAAGTTTTGAGGGTAATTAATAAAAGAAAGCTCAAATAATAAATATTTGCCACCAAGAGCGAGCAGGTTTCCTTTTTCTAATTTACGCTCAAATGTTTCATCCAGATAATATTCTGCTGCTGCCTCAATTTGCATATCAATTTCCTGCAATTTGAGTTCATTGCGCAAAATCTCAAGTCCGGGCAGAATTGTGTCGGGGCCGTTCCTGTAGAAATCGGCCATAATGTGGGGAGTAGTAATTATTTTTTTGTAGCCAAGCTCTGCAATTCTTTTTATAAGGCCGATAGATTCCTCAAGATTTTGTGCCCCATCATCCACACCTGGGATTAAGTGCGAGTGCAAGTCTACTTTTATTGAAGAAAAATCAATTTCCGGAACTACTTCTTTCTTTTTAAAAAGGTTGAACAGCATTTAGCGATGATCATATTGTCCTTCGTAGTACGATTGATAATGTCCTGAAGTAACATTATTTAGCCATTCTTCATTAGCCAGGTACCAGTCTACTGTTTTTTCTAAGCCTTCTTCAAACTGCAGGCTAGGCGCCCAACCTAATTCTTTTTGCAGTTTGCTTGAATCTATAGCATAACGCAGGTCATGCCCGGCTCGGTCTGTTACAAATGTAATCAGCTTTTCGGATGTTCCTTTTTCGCGGCTTAATTTTTTATCCATCAACTTACACAACAAGCGTATCAGATCAATGTTTTTCCATTCGTTATGGCCCCCGATATTATAGGTTTGTCCAGATTTTGCGTTGTGAAAAATCACATCAATAGCACGGGCATGATCTTCCACCCATAGCCAGTCGCGTATATTTTCTCCTTTGCCATATACTGGCACTGGTTTGTTATTTTTAATATTGTTGAGGGCAAGCGGTATCAGTTTCTCCGGAAAATGATATGATCCATAATTATTTGAGCAATTAGAAATTACTGTATCCAAGCCATAAGTATCCTGATAAGCCCTTACAAAATGATCTGAACTTGCTTTCGATGCCGAATATGGGCTGTGTGGATCATAGGCTGTTTCTTCGGTGAACATCCCGGTTTCGCCTAATGTTCCATAAACCTCATCTGTAGAAACATGGTAAAACC
>JAYVNR010000022.1:0-2373 GCA_043758305.1 Pedobacter sp.
CGATCAGCTTAATAAAATATTTGGCCAGTTTTATCGCATCCCAACCGGGAACCTCCATGATGTTAAGGGCTTTGGATTAGGCTTAAGCTATGTCAATAATATTGTAAAATTGCTTCGCGGCAGCGTTAAGGTAAAAAGCGAAAAGGGGAAAGGTTCTGAGTTTGAGGTGATACTGCCCTCATCGTAGCATATGGACTAAACAAATGAAAAAAATCCTACTTGTAGAAGACGATCCAAACCTGGGCATGTTGTTGCAGGATTACTTGCAGCTAAAAGGCAACTTTGAGGTTGTCTTAAGCAGAGATGGTGAAGAAGGCTTGCGGGCTTTTTCTAAGGATACTTTTGATATTTGTATCCTGGATGTGATGATGCCTAAAAAAGATGGCTTTACTTTAGGCAGGGACATTAGAAAAATCAATCCGGGAATCCCGATAATATACGCAACCGCCAAGAGCATGATGGAGGACAAGGCAGAGGCTTTTTCTTTAGGCGGCGATGATTATATCACCAAGCCTTTTAGGATAGAGGAGCTTTTATTGCGCATTAACGCCTTGTTGAAACGCACTATTACTACTGAAAAGCCTATAGAAAATTTGCCCAAGAGTTTTGATATAGGCAAGTACCAGTTTGATTATACTGCCCAGCTTATCAGCAAAAATGGTATCCAGCAGAAAGTTTCTACCAAAGAAGCAGAGCTATTGCGACTGTTGTGCCTCAAAAAAAACGAAGTCCTTACTCGTGAAGAAGCTTTGTTGAGCATTTGGCATGATGATAATTATTTTAACGGGAGGAGCATGGATGTATTTTTAAGCAAGCTGCGCAAGTTTCTTAAAGATGATAGCAACGTAGAAATTGTAAATGTGCATGGCAAAGGCTATAAGCTTTTAGTGAGCTAAATCCGAATGTGCCCCCGGCTGCTTCCTTAGCCAAGCAATTAAGTTTGTATTTTTCTAGTTACACAAAATATCTTATCATTGTAAGGTATTTTCATGAATCTTCCTAAATTACCTTATCGCAGCTATTATTCTATAATTTGCATTTTATGGATTGCAGTTGCAGTTTTTTGCTGGCATTATAAACAATCCCGTAACAGGTATAACAATTATAAAATTTATACAGGGGTTTACCATCATACCGTTGAGCAAAAAAACCTGTACATAGCATACCCTAATGAGTATGAAGATTTAAATCATTATGGTCCATTATTCAGTATGCTTATCGCCCCATTTGCGCTCTTGCCCGATGTTTTGGGACTTTTATTATGGAATATAGCAAATGCGGTAATACTGATATGGAGCATTAGCCTCCTTAAAATCCCCAAACCTAAGCGTATACTTTTATTATTGTTATGTACAATAGAATTTGCCAATGCTGAACATACAATTCAGTTTAATCAAATTATTACTGCTTGTATCATTTTTAGCTTTGTGCTTTTAGAAAGGAAGAAAGAGCAGTGGGCAACATTGTTTATTGTATCTGGGGCATTAATTAAGCTATACCCGATTATTGGGCTAACTTTTTTTGTTTTTTCTAAACGTAAAAAAGCTTTTGTGCTTTATGGAATAGGTTGGTTGATATTATTTTTCATTTTGCCAATGCTAATTTCCAGCCCACATTTTATTACAGAGAGCTATTGGCAATGGTTGGGGTCTTTACAAGAAAAGAATGCCGATAATATTGTTTTGAGAAAATCTATTGATTGGTCTGTGATGGGCACAGCAAGGGCAATCTTTAATAATAGCACATTGCCAAACACTCCATTTATTATTGCAGGGCTAATAATTTATGGGCTTCCACTAATCAGGTTTAAGCAGTATAAAAACTATAGGTTCAGGCTTAACCTATTAGCATCCTCTCTAATGTTTGTGGTGCTTTTTAGTACAGGCTCAGAACATCCAACCTACATAATTGCTGTTACCGGTGCATTTTTATGGATGTTGCTGCGGCCAAATCCATTTAGCGGTTTTAATATATTCATCATGATACTGCTATTAGTGCTTACCGGTTTAGGGCCAACTGATGCATTTCCGAAATCAATTAGGGAAAGCTATATTGTTCCATTGGCAATGAAAGCCTGGCCCTGCATATTGGTCTGGCTAAAATTGTCCTACGATTTATTGTTTTCAGACTTTAGTCAATCTCCTGATGAAGCAAATTTACAGCAGGTGAGTAAATCTGCACATGCTGTTGCCTGAGCCTCTTCGATTTTCGTTATTTTTGTGCTATGAGCCTTCATTTCGCTGATACCCAAGTACAAGAACAAACCCTCACTCTGGAAGAAATATTAGCAGGCTTAAAAGTAAGCCATCGTCTGATTTTATGGAATGATGATTCAAACACCTTTGAGCACGTAATCTCTTGCCTTGTAAAATA
>JAYVNR010000023.1:0-2370 GCA_043758305.1 Pedobacter sp.
CGATCAGCTTAATAAAATATTTGGCCAGTTTTATCGCATCCCAACCGGGAACCTCCATGATGTTAAGGGCTTTGGATTAGGCTTAAGCTATGTCAATAACATTGTGAAATTGCTTCACGGCAGTGTTAAGGTAAAAAGTGAAAAGGGAAAAGGCTCTGAGTTTGAGGTGATATTGCCCACATTGTAACTTATCAACTAAGCAAATGAAAAAAATCCTACTTGTAGAAGACGATCCAAACTTGGGCATGCTATTGCAGGATTACTTGCAGCTAAAAGGCAACTTTGAGGTCTCTTTAAGCAGAGACGGCGAAGATGGCTTGCGGGCTTTTTCTAAAGACACTTTTGATATTTGTATACTGGATGTAATGATGCCTAAAAAAGATGGTTTTACTTTAGGCAGGGACATACGTAAAATCAATCCCGGCATCCCAATAATATTTGCAACTGCCAAAAGCATGATGGAGGATAAGGCAGAGGCTTTTTCTTTAGGCGGTGATGATTATATCACTAAACCCTTTAGGATCGAAGAGCTTTTATTGCGCATTAACGCCCTTTTAAAACGTACTCTTGCCACAGAAAAGCCTATAGAAAATTTGCCAAAGAGTTTTGATATAGGTAAGTACCAGTTTGATTATACTGCCCAGCTTATCAGCAAAAATGGTATCCAGCAGAAGGTTTCTACCAAAGAAGCAGAGCTACTGCGACTGTTATGCCTCAAGAAAAATGAAGTCCTTACCCGAGAGGAAGCTTTGTTGAGCATTTGGCACGATGACAATTATTTTAACGGTAGGAGCATGGATGTATTTTTAAGCAAGCTGCGCAAGTTTCTTAGAGATGATAGCAACGTAGAGATTGTAAATGTGCATGGCAAAGGGTACAAGCTGGTGGTGAGCTAGTTCCAAAAACTTAGCCTAACATATTTCGCAGGGCCATTAATTTGTATTTTTTTAGTTACACAAAATATCTTATAATTGCAAGATATTTTAATGAAGCTCCCTAAATTACCTTCTCGCAGCTATTATTCTTTAATCTGCCTATTATGGATCGCAGTTGCAGTTTTTAGCTGGCATTATAAACAATCTCGCAATAGGTATAACAATTATAAAATTTATACAGGTGTTTACCACCATACCGTTGAGCAGAAAAACCTGTATATAGCCTACCCTGATGAGTATGAAGATTTAAATCATTATGGACCATTATTCAGTATGCTTGCCGCCCCTTTTGCGCTCTTGCCGGATATTTGGGGCCTTTTACTGTGGAATATAGCAAATGCAGTAATCCTGATATGGAGCATCAACCTCCTTAAAATCCCAAAGCCAAAGCGAATACTGTTATTATTGCTATGTACAATAGAATTTGCCAATGCCGAACATACTATTCAGTTTAATCAAATTATTACCGCTTTTATCATTTTCAGCTTTGTGCTTTTAGAGAGCAAGAAAGAGCAGTGGGCAACATTGTTCATTGTATCTGGGGCATTAATTAAGCTATACCCAATTATTGGGCTAACTTTTTTCGTCTTTTCTAAACGTAAAAAAGCTTTTGTGCTTTATGGAATAGGTTGGTTGATATTATTTTTCATTTTGCCAATGCTAATTTCCAGCCCACACTTTATTACAGAGAGCTATTGGCAATGGTTAGGGTCTTTGCAAGAAAAGAATGCCGATAATATTGTTTTGCGCAAATCTATTGATTGGTCTGTAATGGGTACAGCAAGAGCAATCTTTAATAATAGCGCATTGCCAAACACTCCATTTATTATTGCCGGGCTAATAATTTATGGGCTGCCACTAATCAGGTTTAAGCAGTATAAAAATTATCTGTTCAGGCTTAACATGTTAGCATCCTCTCTAATGTTTGTAGTGCTTTTTAGTACGGGCTCAGAGCATCCTACCTATATAATTGCTGTTACAGGGGCATTTTTATGGATGTTGTTGCGGCCAAATCCATTTAGCGATTTTAATATATTTATTATGATACTTCTGCTGGTGCTAACCGGCTTAGGCCCAACTGATGCATTTCCGAAAGCTATAAGGGATAACTACATCGTTCCATTAGCAATGAAAGCCTGGCCTTGCATCCTGGTATGGCTAAAATTATCCTATGATTTGTTGTTTTCTGAATTTAGGCAATCTGCTGATGAAGCGGTTTTATGGCAGAGGGGGAAATCTTCCCATGCTGTTGCCTGAGCATCTTCGATTTTCTGTATTTTTGTGCTATGAGCCTTCGTTTCGCTGATACCCAGGTAAAAGAACAAACTCTCACTTTAGAAGAAATATTAGCAGGCTTAAAAGTAAGCCATCGTCTGATTTTATGGAATGATGATTCAAACACCTTTGAGCACGTAATCTCTTGCCTTGTAAAATA
>JAYVNR010000024.1:0-2367 GCA_043758305.1 Pedobacter sp.
ATGCCATTTCTGCGGGTGAAAATATTCCTTTAGCTTGGGTATTTTATGTATTTACTGTAATTATTCCACTAGTTTATATAGTACTTGGTTTGATTAAAAAAGATCGTCTAGTTTTTTGGTGTAGTTTATTAACCTTGGGCTTTACTGTTTTTACTTTTAAATACTATTACAATTTGGGGCATCCGGAAATAACCTTAACTAGTGCCGGATTATTATTGTTATTCACGGCTTCCATGACTTTGAAGTTTTTTAAAAACCCTCGTTATGGAATAAGCACAAGTTTACCACCTACAAAAAACAAAGATGGCTTATTAAACATGGAAGCCTTGGCGGTTTCGGCGAGCTTTGCTGCGAATTCGAGCGGACCATCCAATCCTCCTAATTTTAAAGGGCAAGGAGGCCAATTTGGTGGTGGCGGCGCAAGTGGAAGTTATTAGGCAACTACCCTTAATTTTTTAGGGTAACCATTTCCGTTCTTAAAGCGTTAAGGGTTTGCCATTGCAATTGCACCTTATAGTAACCATGATTTAATAAAGACACATTTATTTTTATGGGCAATTCTCGCACTAAGCTTTGATTTATCAGAGAACCATCCATTGCGAAGATTTTCATTGTAATATTTTGATTATCCAGTATTGTAGGTAAATGGATTAAATAATTTCGATCTATTTTTTGCACGAATACATCGAATGCTTTTAAAGCCGGATCATATAGCGGGTGTTGCTTTCGTCCAATTCCCGTTTGATTGCCGGGCAAAGTAATATTGAATGCGCCTGTCAAATAGATGTCGGATTGTAATAGGGGTATGGTTCGCGATTTGGCATTGGGTTCGTCGGCTCCATAATCACCCGCAATATATTTATCCCCTTGAAAATAAAGTTGGGTGACTAAGTCCACAGGATTTGGAGAATTCTTATTGGAGCGAATGCGGAAATGAATATGGCTTGGTCGATAAGCGTTACCGTTTAAGTAAACACCTGGTTTAATGGTTTCAAAAGCATAGTAACCGTTATCATCAGTAATCAATGTGCCCCATAGCCTAGTAATCTCTGGGTTACCCTGATCTTGGCAGGTGGGTTGGCCCGGATGGATATAACATCCCGTTTGTGTGGCATGCCACACTTCCAAAGTCACCCCTTTTACTGGGCCATTGCAGTCGGAAACAACTCCCGAAATAGCAAGCTTTTCACCTAGCTCATTAGTTTGGGCGAGCTTAACTCTCAAGGGCGCATTCTCAAGATAAAATGGCCCATAACCATATCGGTCAGGGGAAATGGGCACCGCACAATTTTGGGCGCGTAAGAATTTAGGAATAGACATGGCAGCAATAAATGCGGCTCCAGAAAGCATGAATTTTCTACGATCCATGTTTTACCCCCATCTTTACTTTAGTGCAGAAAAAATATTCAATTTCTATCGCATGCATGCAAGAAAGGGAATTTAACAGCTGACACAAATCATTGCAAGCTAAACCATTTGATTTTATTATTTGCTTTCTCAAAAAAAATAAACGTTATTTATGCCGGTCGGATACCAACCAAGGATTCTTCAAGAATTTGTAGGACTTAAGAAAAATTTCGTTGAAAGTAAATTTCCAATCGTTTCAGCGTTTTTAAACCCTTATCGTGATACAGCCATAGCTTGATAATTCTTATTTCATTCCGATTTGGCAAAGTTCAAAACATAATGAATAAAAAATTCGAAAGGTAAATTATGAAAAAATTAGTCTTATCCCTTTTACTTCCGATCTCGCTTTTTGCGCAGGATATAAATCTCAAGGGCAACTCGGCCTTAACCGATGTTGTAACGAGTACAAATACAAACACGGCTGCACAGGATAGGATTGCTGTTCATGGTTATTCATTGCCACAGCCCAATTGGGGTATAGGTGTAAAAGGTGAAGCGGGTTATATAGGGGTTTATGGGCAAGCAACTCTTACTGGGGCAGGAACTCGTTATGGTGGTTATTTTTTTGGCGCAAACGGTACCAGTTCGAATATTGGAGTGCAAGCTCAAGGTAGCTCAAGTGCAGTAGCCTCATATGGAGTTCTTAGTTATGCGTATGGTACTGCGGGAAGTACAACTTATGCACTTTATGGTTCGGCTTCAGGCGGCACAACAAATTATGGTGTTTACTGTAGTGGTGATGGTGTATATACCGGAAGTTGGACAAAAGTTTCTGACATTAGAACCAAAAAAAATATTCAAGTACAATCCGGTTCTTTAGCGAAACTTATGGCTTTGGGAGTGAAACGTTATGATTTCGATCAAGTTAATTTTTCAACTATGAATTTAAAATCAAAATCCGAAGTGGGTGTTATCGCTCAAGAAGTGGAAAAGATTTTGCCTGAATTGGTAAATGATATT
>JAYVNR010000025.1:0-2364 GCA_043758305.1 Pedobacter sp.
AATTCAGGATCGAGCTTGTACGTTACAACCTTAGAGTATTTGAAAATAAATTTAGCGGGTTGGTATACCAAAAGCTTCTGTAGAAGAAGTATGCAACAGTAAAGACCGATGACGAGGTTTCGTTTTAAATTTTTTTTGAACCTGCAGCTCTTCAAAAATCGAACGAATTAAAGAGGTTAAGTCAATTGCTATTAAAATGCAAATCAATATCCAATCCTAAAAGGTATTAGGTATGGATTTTGCACCTTACCTTTTTCTATTTAAGGTTCTACGTAACGAGTATAAGTAATACTAAAATTAATAAAGCATATAAATGATTTTAGAAGTTTGCAAGTCTACATGAATTTGAAGATGTTATAATGTAACTCAGTTAAGGTTATAGCCCTTGAACTATTGTTATAATTATTTTGCGCTAAAATCCTGCAGTTTGTGTACGACCTCATGGAAAAGTATCGGGCCTTTTCTCTCTGATCAATTGCTTGCAGGTATGGTGTGCTTTCATGTTTACGTAGATGATCGTTGTTTGCTTAAAAAAGAAAAATACAAATAATAATTAGTCGATTTTCAAAATATTTTTTTACTCAATAATTTAATTCAACATGAATAAAATTGATAATCCAGAAAATTCTGAGAAATGTCCATTTAGAGGTACCCGAATAGGAGGCGCAATTGGAACTGCGCCCCAGATTGATGATTGGTGGCCCAATCGTTTACAAGTGGAACTGCTGCACCAGGATCAGCCTGCAGCCAATCCAGTTAGTGACGAAAATTATAAAGAAGCTTTTAATAAAATAGATTTCCAGCAACTTAAGGCAGATATTAAGGCGTTACTTGTTGATTCTAAAGATTGGTGGCCTGCAGATTATGCTAACTATGGACCTCAAATGATTCGTATGGCCTGGCACTCAGCGGGTACTTATCGCATCGCTGACGGTCGAGGTGGTGCAGCGCAAGGGATGCAGCGTTTTGCCCCGGTCAATTCCTGGTGGGATAATGGGAATACTGACAAATCACGTCGCCTGATCTGGCCCATAAAGAAAAAATACGGTGCAGCACTTTCATGGGCAGACCTTATTGTTTTGACAAGTAATTGCGCTTTAGAAATCATGAATTTTCCTACATTTGGTTTTGGTGGTGGCCGGCGTGATGCCTGGGAACCAGACCGCAGTACATATTGGGGGCCAGAATTCTGGAACGGCAAGCCCTTTAACGGATCGAAAGCTGGTGAATTTCACAACGGACATCCCGATGAAATGGTAACCCAAACTCTCCGTTGGGTAGGAGAACCTTCGGACGAGAATCGGGACCTTGAGAATCCTCTGGGCGCTACCCATCAGGCATTAATTTATGTAAATCCTGAAGGACCTGGTGGTAATGGAGAACCATTGGATTCTGCCAGAGCAATACGGGAATCATTTAAGCGCATGGCGATGGATGACGAAGAAACGGTAGCTTTAATTGCGGGTGGTCATGCATTCGGGAAGAGTCATGGGATGGTAGCTGCAAATAAGATAGGTCCGGCACCAGAAGCAGCCCCCATTCAGGCAATGGGTATGGGCTGGCATAACCCAGAAGGCTCGGGATTTGGCCAGTACACGATGACCAATGGGATTGAAGGTTCATGGACGCCCGATCCTACACAATGGGACAATAACTACTTAATTAACTTATTCAAATTTGAGTGGAAAAAGAAAGAAAGTCCTGCTGGTGCCATCCAATGGACTCCGGTAGATCCAAGTGCTCCAAAAACTCCAGATGCACATATACATGGAAAGATGGAAGATTTGATGATGATGACTTCTGATATTGCGTTGAAGGAAGATCCTAAATATCGCAAAGTATGTGAGAAATTTTTGAATGATTTTGATTATTTCACAGAAGCCTTTTCAAAAGCCTGGTTCAAACTAACACATAGAGATATGGGGCCAAAAGATCGCTATTTGGGGCCTGAGGTACCCAAGGAGGATTTATTGTGGCAAGATCCAGTTCCAGCTTGTAACCATGAGTTGATTAACGATACCGACATTGCCCTTTTGAAAAATCAAATCCTCGGCAGTGAATTAACCGTGTCCGCGCTGGTTTCTGCAGCCTGGTCAGCTGCGGCCGTGTATCGTCATTCTGACAAAAGAGGTGGTGCCAATGGAGCTCGAATAGCTTTGGAACCACAGAACAATTGGGTAATGAACCGGCCTGCTGAGCTTAATCAGGTTCTTGATACCCTTAAAACAATTCAAGGCGGTTTCAATTCTAATCAATCAGGTAACAAACAAGTTTCTTTAGCTGATTTAGTGGTGCTAGGTGGTTGTATTGCTATTGAAAAGGCAGCTAAAGATGCTGGTACTCAAATTACAGTGCCCTTTACCC
>JAYVNR010000026.1:0-2355 GCA_043758305.1 Pedobacter sp.
ACTTAACGCTCCTGTAATAGAACCAAGCAGGCCGCCCAACAAACTGTCTGCTTGCGGATATAGTAACATTTCCATCGCAGCAATCCTGTCGGCAACACCCGATATGACCGCCACAGGATGTTGCGCTGGTGTTTCCAGTTCATCCGTTGCATCGAGTTCCAGGGTAAGTGTAAAACTTTCTGGCGGGTCAAAAGGCTGGGAAGTATGCGAAGTGTCGTTGCTGGCCGAGGTTTCCGCACCAGACGAACTTCCACCCGCGTTCCAGACTTCCAGCGTACGGGTCATCATTTCCGGGTTGTACTGGAATACAATCACGTTCGGTATCGGGCCGATAAGACGCTCCGAGAACTCGATCAGGGCTCCTTTTAAAAGTTTAGGTGAGCGGGGGTAACCTGTAGCCATGGCGGATAATTATTTATTACTCTGTGATCGCAATACCAATTCTTTAAGAATAAGATTTTCGCCATCGCTTTTTTTCAAAATGCCGAAGTATTGATTATTCTTTACCAATGCCAGGTAATCAGCAGTTGAGTTTAAAAGCTGATTTATTTGATCTTCTGCAGCAGCATTCAAATCAATCACATCCTTGTAAAGGCAATGATCAAAAAGTTCGTTAAGCCTGGATGTATTTATTCTGTCGGGCGGCTCTTCAAGGGAACCAATTCTATTAGGATCGAAGTACATGTTACCTAATTGATCAAGAAGTATATGCTCTGTAACCTCATCATGAAGGTTCATATATTGCGGATTAGCCAAGTACCTCGCAGCATCTATTGGCATTGCAAGTGCGGGGATTAATCCGGCCATTTCTTTATACAATAGAAATTGCTTTGCTATTTGTGTTGATTTTTCATACCGGGCTCTATATTCAGGCTTATCACTAATAATTGCGTTGAGTAATTCCCGAGGTTCTCCCCATCCCAAGAAATAGTCATGTTTAAGATTCTTCTTACACAAAAATACGATCATTTCGGGCGACCCTGTGCGAACGGCACCAGCGCATAATACCACCAAGCGTGTAACCCACCATGCGTTACCGCTTTTTATATTTACAACCACTATTTTACGGTTGCCACCAATGTCAAGGTTTATAATATTCATCGGGGCACTGTCGGTTACGATGGCTCCCGGAATTCCAATATTATCGGGAAGCGCGAAGGCCACCTTATCTCCGATTAAAGCGGCAGGATCAATCTTACTAAAATCAAACTTTATCCCCTTAATGTCAATTATGGCTTTTTTCAGAATAAAAAAATCAAGTAGAACTAACAGTACGGGCAAACAACTGATTATGGCAACAACGATGATTGCGGAATCGGCCATCTCATTTTGCCACATACCGAACCTTTTGCCTGAAATGAACAGGAATATGAAGAACAACCAGATTAAGGGTACCGCTAAAAATGCCACCGATTTTTTAAAAGGCCATAATTGATTTTTGTTTTTATCTGACATGGGTGCTGGTTTTTAAAGAAGCATAAGTTCTTTGAGGCTCATTGTCTCTGCATTATTATCTTGGGTTCCATGCACAAGTAGCTCATCACATGGCTCAAGAACTTATATTTTTGCCACTAGAAGTGTAAAAGTTTCGGGCGGACCAAACAGCAGGGATGTATCATTACCCACCGAGGTTCCTGATCCGTATGAATCACCTCCTGGTTCCGAACTTCCAGTGTACAGGTCATCATTTCGGGGTTGTACTGGAATACGATCACATTCGGTAACGGGTCGATAAAACGCTCCGAGAATTCGCTCAGGGCTCCTTTTAAAAGTTTTGGTGAGCGGGAGTAACCGTTGGGCATGGGGTTTAATTAATATCTTCGAAAAGAAGTATCAGGAAACTTAAACGATTATTACAATCAGCATTTTGAATAATAATTGATAACCAGGACTATCTTTTGATTTTAACGGCAACTTGCTACACTATTTTTATTTTAATAGTAATCTTAACACTATCTACCAATAAACCCTGACCATTAAACACCGTCATGCCTGATTGATATGCCTCCGTAACCTGGAGAGAAGGGTATTGCGGTTGCCCCTATCCGGTCTTTTATATCGTTTATCTGGCTGAGCGTGTAAGCATTCAAAACAAGATTCTCCCAGTTCATTTCGGTAGTTATCTTTTTCGCCGGAAACTCCTCGCTGAATACGGGGGCATTTTCCTTACCAAACAAAATTTTATCCATCCATTCCTGAGATAAGACCAATCGCCCCCTCATGGCCGGTTCGCCTTCTTCTACATCTTCAAGCCATAAAATTTTTTCTTTATAAAAAAATGATCCTTTGAAAAAACCTGATGTAACTGTAAACGCATTTCTAGGTCATTACCGGCTAAAATAAAAAGCGTTGTCT
>JAYVNR010000027.1:0-2347 GCA_043758305.1 Pedobacter sp.
ATGGACGAAAAAACGCCCCATCTCCATGCGGTTATTGTGCCGTTAACGTCAGATGGGCGCCTTTCTGCTAAAATCGTAATTGGCAACAATGACAAAATGAGCGCCTTGCAAACGTCACATGCCGAGTTCATGAAGCCATTCGGGTTAGAAAGAGGAATAATGGGCTCAAAGGCCGAGCATGTAACAGCTAATCAATTCCAAGCTCTTATGAGGGTCGTAGATAGCGAAATAGAGCCCGCTGTTGAAGTGAAACGTCTTGACGCAATAAATCCTGCTGAAATTAATCAGAGGCTCTCAGAAGAGCGCATTTCGCTAATTCAGCGAATTACCCAAGCGGAGCAAAGGGCTGCGTCGGCAGAAAGAAGAGCAAAAGAGGCAGAAACGCTTCTCTCCGGGCTGAAGGCAACCGCAAAAAAAGCCTCGGAAATAGCAGAAATGGCCATAAAAAAGTTGAACAATAACATTAGGTTACTCCTTTTCAGGGCTTCTGGAGCGAAAATGCCGCCAGAAACTGAAAAGGCAATTACGCAGCAGCTCACAAATTTTAAGAAGAACGTAATAGACCCGGAAGAGGCTAAAAAAGCTCTTTTAACGCCACTTGGAAGGCTTAAAACCTACATTGAGACGCGAAATTACGAGGGAGAAGAGAGGCCAGCAGCTGCACTTTTGAAGGAAGCGCAAGAGGCAATCACAAAAATTAACCCCCAGATCTCGTTTGAAAATTTGAGCGAAAAGAATATTTCGGATATGACTGCCCTGGTCAAAAGTGAAGTCGAAGATCAAAATCAAGAGAAGGAAATAAAAAACGTGAAAGGAATGAAACGGTGAACCATCATTTTTTCCCTTTTGTATTTTTTCCCTAAATGCTTTTTTTTTTGCGAGAATGCGAAGCATTTCGCAAGCCCCGAAATGGGGGGGTATTTTACTACTTATTATACCCCCCTTGGGTTTATTTTATTTATTTTAACTATTTTCAATATTTTAGGTACCCGTAACTACTTGACTCACAGTGTCCCCGGAGGTCGAAAAAGAACCTTTTATAAGTGAAAACTAACTTTTTATGGCGAAAACTAACTTTTTATGGCGAAAAAGAACTTTTTATAAGTGTATTATACCAATATAAAATAACGGTTAATAGGATTGGTTATTTAAACATATATTTGAGTTATGGAACTAAGCCAAATACCTCCCGATAAACGAATAATGCAAAGCAATGTCATCACAAGCGGCCGTTACGATTTTACAGCTTGCCAGCTCGATGTGCTATTTATGTTACTCGGCCAGCTTAGCACTAAAGACACCATCGATACGAAATATGATATTAGTGCCAAAGACATTGAATTGATTACTGGTCGTGCTTGGAACTACCAACAGCTTCAGCAAGCTACCGAGGATATGGGAAGCCGGATGTTTGTAATTGAAACTGAAAAGAGCTTGAAACAGCTCTGGCTATTTGGAAGCTTTGAATATCACACTGGGAAGGGGTATTTTACAGCTACGCTGTCTGCTCAGGCTCGGCCCTACCTTTTCGAATTAAAAGAGAATTTCACCCATTTTGAATTAAAGGCCGCTCTTAGCTGTAAAAGCAAATATGCTAAACGCCTATACGTTCTGGCGTGTCAATGGCGGATAGCTGGTAAAGTCGTTATGACGATTAGTGAACTCAAAGAGATGCTTTTTCTTAAAGACCCAAAAGGAAAAGAAAAAGAGCAATACACGGAAATAACCGCGTTTCAAAGAAAGGTTCTTGAAGTTTCGAAAGAACAGATAAATGCAAATACAGATATCCAGTTTGACTATAAGTTAACCAAAAAGCATAGCCGAGCATATACCCATGTTACGCTCTACGCTGATTTTACACCGCTAAGAAGCGTTCAGACATCTATTGATTTCAAGGAAAACTCAGATACCCTAATAAAAATGAGATTCATGACATCAATGGGAGTTTCAGAGGAAAAAGCCAGGACAATAATATCCACGGGATACTATCAAGAGTTTTTAGATCTAAAGCAAAAAATGATCGAAAAGGCAAAAAGTAAGGGCGAGGTTATAGAAAATCCGGCAGCCTATATTATCGGGGCACTTCAGAAAAAAGGCTTGGTCTTAACTGAATAAAGTCGATACTGAAGGGGAGAAAAAGAAGTAAAAAAGAAAAAAGAAAAGGATGTAGATTTAAAAAAAATAGGAAGAGGTAAATGTGGGTTTGATAGGTAGAAGGAGATATGGTTTCGAAAAGGAAAAAGGGGCGTAACGTACTAATAAGAAAATAAGGTTTAGCTTACTAGACTTTGCTTCGCAAAATCGCAAGTTCTGCGAAGCTAAAAAAGGAGAAAACGCCTGACTATAG
>JAYVNR010000028.1:0-2347 GCA_043758305.1 Pedobacter sp.
CCTCAAATGCATCAGGCGACATTACATCCCAGATAAACCCTGCTGTATCTATGAGCCTTTTTCCTGAATCATTCTTAAGTCGTTGAGAAAGGTAAAGCACCATGGCTCCATCGGCAGCGGCATAGCAATATGGCAGCGATAGCAAGCCCAATAATTGCATCACTTGCTCGGCATGCTTCACAAAAAAAGCAGAGCCATTCGCCATCATTTTTTTATCTGCCCAAATGGGAAGATTGCGGCTGTTAGTTATGAAATCATTTTGCTGATACTCTGGCGGAAGCTGGGCTAATGAGATATTTGATGTTAACTGCTGCAAAAATTGCTGGAGAGCAACTTTCTTATTGGGGTCCGAAAAGGCATCTCTAATAAAATAATCAACCAGCACATCGCCTTGCAACCGTTTGGCCGAAAGAAATTCATTGCTATATCCGGGACTAACCATTGCTAGGCTGGCACGGCAAATTGAGGCACGTAAGTATCGGTTTTAACAGTTGCATTTAGTTCATGCAAAATGTTATATAAACCAAAATTAGTCCGGTTTATGTAAATGAAATGCTTTACGCCACGGGCTTGTTTAAACTCGGGCATTTTGGCAATCATTTCGCCGTATTTGTAGATGCTTTCAAAAAATTCGGGTTTGCTAAAATCAAAAGTTCCGCTGGCATATGGCCTGGCGAACAAGCTTATCATTTGGCAATACATTTCGTAATAAAATTCAATTTGCGCCGGGCTGTCTTTGGGCTGTATCATCTCCAATTCGCGAAAAGCTTGAAGCGTCTTAGCCCTATCTTCCATAAAACCATTCGAGGTTAAGGAAAAAAAGGGCTCATAAAAATCATCTGGCAGTACTTTTATACATCCAAAATCAATTACCCCCAATTTACCATCAGCAGTGATGAGGAAATTGCCGGGATGAGGGTCTGCATGTACCGCACGCATCTGGTGCTGCTGAAAGTTGTAGAAATCCCACAGCGCCTGCCCTATTTTGTTGCGTTCTTCCTGCGATGGGTTGGTTTGAAGGTATTCTTTCAAGTGCATGCCTTCTAGCCAATCCATGCTGATGGTGCGCTTGCTGGATAGTTCAGGGTAATAAGTCGGGAAAACAACATTTTCTAGCCCAGCACATGCTTGTGAGAATTCGATTGAACGCCTTACCTCCAGCTCGTAATCTGTTTCCTCTAACAATCGTTCTTCCACCTCTTTCATGTAAATATCCAATTCCTTTTCGCTCATGCCCAATAACCGGAAAGCAAAAGGCTTTACCAGTTTGAGGTCTGAGGAAATAGAATCGCCAACGCCCGGGTATTGTATTTTAACAGCCAGTTTTTTGCCTTTAAGCTCTGCTTTGTGCACCTGACCAATAGACGCAGCATTGCTTGATTTTAAATCGAATTTATCAAAAACCTTATCGGGAGTTGTGCCGTGGAATTTTCTAAAAGTTTGGATAATTAGCGGGCCAGAAAGTGGTGGCGCATTGTACTGCGATTGCGAAAATTGATTAACATATGCTTTAGGCAGGATATTTTTATCCATACTGAGCATTTGTGCAACTTTCAGTGCGCTGCCTTTTAGCTTGCTTAGAGAATTATAGATATCTGCAGCATTATCCTCGTTCAACTCATCTTTGCTCAGCTCCGGGTTGAACAGCTTTTTGGAATAATGCTTTACATAGTTGCCGCCAATTTTAAAGCCAGTTTTTACAAACTGGGTAGAGCGCTCAACTTTACTGGTGGGGATGCTATTTTGTACTCTTCCGTCTTTATCGCTCATATTAAAAAGGCATTTTTATGCCTGAATTTTTTGCAAGGAATTTTCCATACTCCAGCATCTCGTCAATCGGCGAACGCTGGAACAAATTGTATGTTACATTAACACCTTTCTCTATTGCTTCATCTGTTTTATCGAAACCTGTTGAAGTATCCCTCAGCCAGAAATTAAGCACAAAACCAAACTGTAACCAAAGGGCATCCTTATATTTACTGGCAAAAAAAGCACGGTCTGTTAGTTCACCAGATTCAATGCCTTCTTGTATTATCTCGGTGCTGAAAAGCTCAAACTCATGCTTCAAGCCCTCTAAAACCTTTCTGGCGCCTACGGTTTTTTGCGAATGGTTGAGGCTGTAAGAAGCAAAACTGCGCTTGCTTTTTAGCATTTCCATAAAGCTGTAGAAGAGGCTCAGGGCTTTTTCCCGTGAAGAATAGCCAGCCCAAACTTCCTGCGACCTAACCTCGCTGATAGTTGATGACATGTAGCCTGTCCAGATATCTTTCTCAATCGTTTCAAAAGAACCAAAATGGTTGTAAAATTCTTCTTCGGCTATATCGTTTTCCTTAGCAAAAGCATAAAC
>JAYVNR010000029.1:0-2345 GCA_043758305.1 Pedobacter sp.
GAAATGCGCACTAAGCGGTGCACTCCATTCTCTCCCTTCAAATATCCGTAGGCAAATTCCCCTTCAAATTGCAGGGTAACAGATTTTATGCCTGCAACCTCTCCTTCCTGAGAATCCTGTTCAGAAACCTTGTAACCATTTTTTTCGCCCCACATAATATACATGCGCATAAGCATGGCTGCCCAGTCGCAGCTTTCTGTGCCACCTGCACCAGCGGTTATCTGCAATACAGCATTCAACTGATCTTCTGCAGAACTCAGCATATTTTTAAACTCAAGCTCTTCAAGCCGGGCGAGCGCCAGTTCATATTGCTCTTTAAGTTCGGCTTCAGTAGCATCGCCGCTTTGAAAAAATTCCAACATAACGGCAGTATCTTCCACCACAGAATCTACCTGCTTGATACCTTCTGTCCAGATTTTTTTTGCTTTTATAGAATGCAGCACTTTCTCGGCTGCTTTTGGATCGTCCCAGAATGTTGGAGTAAGCGTCAGCTCTTCTTCCTGGTGCAATTCATCGAGTTTGGTATCGACGTCAAAGATGCCTCCTCAGGGCTGCTGATCTGTCCCTTAAATCTGCTAATTGTTCTTTAGTCATGGAGCAAAGGTAGAAATTAAATGAGTTGGGCAAAGCTTTTGTGTTGTGGGGCGTTTGGGCGGGCCTGCCCGACTGTGTCATTCAGGCGGGCTTTCCGCTGTATCTTTTTTGCTTTAACCTTTTGCCAAGCCCCGGTGAGCAAAAAAAGATGCCGCTTCAATCCCTAACGCAGCATTGCGGTGCTAAAGAAATTATTTGCTAACTATTTTAGTTGAAATTATTTATCTTTCACACTTGAATGCTTAAGGCTTTACGGTTCAGCAGCAGAATTGACCTTAACACCCGATTTTTACCAGTTGAAGAAATAACCGCATGACAAAAGAAACATCCATAAAGTTATTTGAACAAAAACAAGTGCGTTCTATTTGGAATGATGAGGATGAAAAATGGTATTTCTCTGTAACAGATATGCTGCAAATACTCACTGACAGTAAAGACGTTGCAGCTTATTGGCGCAAATTGAAACAACGGCTCAAAGCCGAAGGCAATGAAACCGTGACAAATCTTCACGGTTTGAAAATGCTTGCCGCGGATCGCAAGATGCGTTTAACAGATATTGCAGATACAGA
The DNA here is from genome assembly GCA_043758305.1 of Pedobacter sp. Taxonomy (GTDB): domain Bacteria; phylum Bacteroidota; class Bacteroidia; order Sphingobacteriales; family Sphingobacteriaceae; genus JAQSWM01. Next base: position 1,164 of record JAYVNR010000029.1, read on the forward strand.
ACAATTGTTTCGCCTTATACAAAGCGTGCCTTCGCCAAATGCAGAACCTTTTAAATTGTGGATAGCCAAAGTTGCCAGAGAAAGGCTTGATGAAATTGAAGATCCAGAGATTGGAATTGACCGATTAATGGAAACGTATCTTAAAAAAGGTTATAGCAAAGAATGGATCAATCAGCGGCTAAAAAGCATTGAGGTACGAAAAGATCTTACCGATGAATGGGAAAACAGGGGTGTACAAAAGGGACAAGAATATGCCATACTCACCGATGAAATAACCAAAGCTTGGAGCGGCTTCTCAGTAAAAGACTACAAGAAGCACAAAGACCTGAAAAAGGAAAATTTGCGGGATAATATGACCAATTTGGAATTGGTGCTTAATATGCTTGCAGAAGCTACTACTGCCGAAATAAGCAAAGAGAAAAAGCCCGAAACCTTTCAGCAAAGCAAAGTAATTGCCCGGCAGGGCGGCAACATTGCCGGTAATACCCGAAAAGAAATAGAAGAAAAAACAGGCAAAAAAGTGGTTAGCCCAATTTCTGCAAAAAAGCTATTTGCGGATAAAAATAAAAATTTAGGTCCTAAATAGGTAAAGAAGTGTTTTAAGGATGAATGGGAAGAAGTTTTGTCGTAATTTATAACCAAATTTTAGCTGATTATATTATTGCAACGTAAACCTCAAACTCGTACCGAAATTACTGAACGATGTATTGAACGTTTGTGAAGTATATGGCTTGGTTATATTGCCATCGTAGAACAGGCGGATATTGAACCGCTGATTTAACACATAATCTATCGACGGGCGATAGGTGATATTTTTTGCCCCGGATGATACTTCGGCATCTATCACATCTGCACGATAAATAACAGTTTTACGATCGTTCAAAGCAAAATCAAGCTTAAAGTTCAGATCGTTATTCAGCTTTGCTCCATTGAACAGCCCGAAAGGAAAACGGAAGTTAGCGCTACGATATCCAAACCCAAAAACTATTGCTTTATCATTTTGCTGCGCTAGCTGGCTGTTAGTGAGGCTGAGGCTTAACGCCCGTGATTTTCGATATTCAAAATTCGCTGTCATGCTGTTTTTAAGGCGCATATCAATGCCCAGCAATGGCACAAACTGCTCAAACAGCGTAACCTGCGCAAATTGAAATTGAGGAAGGAAATTATTGTTAACATCCCGAA
>JAYVNR010000030.1:0-7399 GCA_043758305.1 Pedobacter sp.
CTGGCTTTTGCAATATCAAAAAGCTCTTTGGCTTGTTGGGGTGCAGCAGCAAATGGTTTTTCTACTAATACATGTTTTCCGGCAAACAAAGCCTGCTTCGCAAATTCATAATGGGTATTGTTGGGAGTATTAACAATTACAAGCTCTATTTTTTCATCGCTTAAAAGCGATTCAATCGTATCAAAACTGATAATTTCAGCATACCGGAGCTTTGCCAGTTTTTTATTCCGCTCTGTAACAGCATATAAATTAAGCCCGGGATGCAGGTTTACAAATGGTGCATGGAATATGCGGCCAGACATTCCATATGAAAGCATTCCTGTTACAATAGGTTGCATGTTAAAATTGCCTATGCTGAAATAGCATTGATAATATCGTACTGGGTTATAATTTCGATTTTACCAAGCTCATCCTCCAGCAGAACAGCTGTATTGTCTTTGTTTATCATCGAAGAAATTTTATCTATCGAGGTATTTAATTCAACAAAGGGAAATGGGTTTGTCATTATAGTATACACTTTGTTTGATTTTAAGCCGGGGTTTTCTAAAAGCGCATTTAGCACATCGCTTTCGGTGATTTTCCCTACAACCATGCCCTTTTGCGTAACAGGTATTTGCGAAATATTTAGTGCTTTTATCGCATTAATTGCCTCTAAAATTGTTTTATCAGCATCTATTGTAATTATTTCCTGCCTATCCCGCTTGGCAATTATAGACCTTGCTGTTAATTTTTCATCTGCCAGAAAACCACGTTCGCGGAGCCAGTCTTCATTGTACATTTTTCCCATGTAACGCGAGCCGTGGTCGGGGAATATGATTACAACTACGTCCTTTTCAGTTAGCTTATCTTTCAGTTGCAATAATCCGGCAACAGCCGAGCCAGTAGAATTGCCTGCAAAAATGCCTTCTTTCCGTGCAATTTCCCGGGTCATGAGGGCCGCGTTTTTATCTGTTACCTTTTCAAAAAGATCTATAAGGCTAAAGTCAACATTGGCTGGCAGGAAGTCTTCGCCTATGCCCTCCGTTATATATGGATAAATCTCGCTTTTATCGAAAATGCCTGTTTCCTTATATTTCTTAAATACCGAACCATAGGTATCAATTCCCCACACCTGGATGTTGGGGTTTTGTTCTTTTAAATAGCGGGCTGTTCCAGAAATTGTGCCTCCAGTGCCTACTCCAACTACAAGATGCGTTATTTTTCCTTCGGTCTGCTCCCAAATTTCAGGGCCAGTTTGCTCATAATGCGCCTGAGAATTTGAGAGATTGTCGTACTGGTTGGGTTTCCAGGCGTTTGGGGTTTCTCGTACAAGCCGTGATGAAACGGAATAATATGAACGTGGGTCTTCTGGCAGCACATTGGTTGGGCAAACAATAACTTCGGCTCCAAAAGCACGTAAGGCATCTACTTTTTCTTTCGATTGTTTATCTGTTGTAGTAAAAATACATTTATAGCCTTTTATTACTGCGGCAATTGCCAAGCCCATTCCTGTATTGCCCGATGTGCCTTCAATAATTGTTCCGCCGGGCTTTAATCGCCCGTCCTTTTCGGCATCTTCTATCATTTTCAAGGCCATACGGTCTTTAATAGAATTGCCGGGATTTGTAGTTTCTATTTTGGCTAAAACAGTAGCTTTTACTCCATGTACAATTTTATTGAGTTTTACCAGAGGTGTGTTGCCAATAGTTTCTAAAATATTATTATGCCACATGCTACAAAAGTAGGTAATTACAAAGGATATGGCGAAGATGATGGGAAAACGAATCCTTTACGCCGCCGGAATAAATTTTTGGATTTTATTGAGCAAATAATCGATATCGAAAGGCTTTGCAACAAAATCATCCGGACATCCGTCGTCGCCCTTAACATCACTAAGATTGTGTGTTGCAGAGATAAGTATCACCGGAATATTGTGGGTGCTGGAATCTTCCTTAATTGCATGGCAAATATCCCTGCCATCTATTCCGCCCAGCATAACATCTAATAAGATTAAATCAGGTGTGTTATTTGCTATAGTTTCAAAAATTGCATTGCCATCAAGAAGTGAATCTACTTCATAGCCAGAAAATTCTAAAATATCCTGTATAGCCTGTAAAATGTGTGGGTTATCATCAACCGCTAAAATTCTCTTTGACATAATTGCTTAATATTAATAGTTGTTATAACCAATTATGTGCCACAAAAGATAATTATCTGCATTATGCGCAAATTTTATTTGCTTGGAATGATTTTTGCGGGCAATTCAATACAGAATAATCTTTAAAATGCCAAGAAATTTCTCTAACATTTTATCAAAAACCTCGTTTAAGGAAGAAAAATTTTTAACTTTGCAACCTTTTACAGCAATAAGGGGCACTAATAATAAATGAGACAACTCAAAATAACCCAATCCATAACCAATCGTGAATCGCAATCGCTTGATAAATATCTTCACGAAATTGGCAAAGTAGATCTAATTACAGCCGAAGAAGAAGTTATCCTCGCACAGAAAATCCGCGAAGGAGATCAGGCTGCATTAGAACGATTAACAAAAACCAATTTGCGATTTGTTGTTTCTGTTGCAAAACAATATCAAAATCAAGGTCTTACTCTTGGAGATTTAATCAACGAAGGAAATTTAGGGCTTATAAAAGCTGCTAAACGTTTTGACGAAACCAAGGGGTTTAAGTTTATATCGTATGCTGTATGGTGGATCAGGCAGTCTATCCTGCAAGCTATTGCAGAACAATCCCGTATTGTAAGGTTGCCTTTGAACCAAGTTGGTTCATTGAGCAAAATTAGCAAGGCATTTTCTAAACTTGAACAGGAATTTGAACGCGAACCTTCACCAGAAGAGTTAGCGGATATGCTTGAAACTACAGTTGAAAAAATTTCGGATACGTTGAGCAATTCTGGCCGCCATGTTTCTATGGATGCGCCATTTGTACAGGGCGAGGAAAATACGCTTTTGGATGTTTTAGAAAACCACGACCCTAATACAGACAGCAACCTTATAAACGAATCATTATCTGAAGAGATACGGCGTTCACTTTCAACGCTTACAGAACGTGAGCGTGAAATTATCGTTCTGTTTTTTGGCTTGAGCACCAATCATCCGCTTTCGCTGGAAGAAATTGGCGAAAAGTTCAATTTAACCAGGGAGCGTGTTAGGCAAATCAAAGACAAAGCTCTTCAACGCTTAAGGCATACCTCAAGGAGCAAGATCCTTAAATCATATTTAGGATAATTACAAATCATCGGATGAATAGGCTCTTGCTTTTTCATCCGATGACTAGTAAGCTCTATTCAGGACTGCTCTGAACCAGCCAACAACAAGTCTATATACCAAAAACCCACTTCCTCTGTATTATCTGTATCCTGCCTGATAGCGAGAGGTGTATACTTTTTTTCTCCTGTTTTAAAACCAATAGGTTTTTTAAATATTGGGCCGTTGAAACAAAAGGTATGGAACTCGCCGTTTTCTCCGCAAGGATCAATATTTTGAGGAAGCTCTTTTAAAAATATGCTATCAATTTCCTTTCCTGCCCATTCTTCTCCAAGGTATTTAGTGTTCACGCAACAGGTAATTGTGCGGAAACCTTGTAGCAAAAAATCTTGCATCAATGCATCGGTAGGTTTTTTCCATAGTGGATAAATTCCGGTTAGCCCATGGGCTGCCAACGCATCATCTCGATATTTTTTCAGGTCTTCTAAAAAAATATCCCCAAAAACAACATGTTCTATTCCTTCTTCTTTTAGCCCGATAAAGATTTTAAAAAGCTCGGTTTCATACACGGTGTTTTCAGGAATATTGGGCACGTACATTTTTTGTAAAGGCAAACCAATGGAAGAAGCCTGTAAATCAAGCAATTCTTCTCTTACCCCATGCATGGATATACGCTTAAAATCAGCATTTATGGTAGTTATCAGCCTTATAACTTCAATTTCCAGATACGTGTTTCGAATAATGTGGAGCGCAAGGGCAGAATCCTTCCCTCCGCTCCAAAACATAACTGCTCTCTTTTTCATGTCTTAAAAGGACTCAAGATAATTCGCTGAGATGTTGATAACCACGGGTTATGATTAATTCACATCAAATTTTAAACCGATATTGAAATTACGACCTTTAGTATTATAGCCTTCCCACTCGGTATATTTTTCATCGAGGATATTTTTAACATCAGCGAATAACGTGATTTTTGGGATAGGATTAATTTGCCCATACACATCCAAAACTGAAAAAGCTTTTTGTTCCAGGTTAACAACTTTGAACAATGAAGAATCATAATATGGATCTAAACGGCTTCCGGTACGCTTATAAAGCAGGTTTACAGATGCAGCCTTGCCAATCTGGTATCCAGCCGTTGCCCCAAATGAGTTTTTAGGCCTTCTTAACAAATAATCAACCGATGTGCCCTTGTAATCCTCTCCTCTGCCTTTAACAAACGCATACCACACATTGAAATTAACACCTGTTAAGGGTTTTGTATTCAGCTCGACTTCAAAGCCTTTATCTTTTTGCAAATTCCCATTTCGATATTCGGATGCAAAAGTTTTTGGATCTGTATAAAAGTAGAGGATGTTTTCTGTATTGCGGATGAAGCCAGTGGCGCTCAAATTTACTTTCGACGGGATAAGCTCCAGATCAGCTCCAGTTTCATATGATGAAGTTGTTTCCGGGTCAAGCCCTAATTTATTTTTGTATTGCGAAGTGAGTTGGTAGAGCGACGGTGCTTTAAATGCCGAAGCTACGTTTACAAATACCTTGAAGCGATCGGCGAAAACATACGAGGGATTAATTGTGTAGGTTACATTATTCCCATAAATAGAATGGTGATTATATCTGCCGCCCAGTTCAAAATTGAAATTGCTTGCTTTATAAAAAACGCTGGCATAAGTGCTTAAAATGCTATTTTTAGCATCGCCGGTAGTGAGGTAGCTGTTGTACGGACCGAATTTGCTAAGCGACTCGTAGGCTTGGCTGGTATTGGCATGGCGATAATTTACACCAGCAGTAATATCTGCCTGTGGGAAAAGCCTGTGGTTTAAAATAATTTCGCTGTATGTGATTTTGCCTTTATTGTTTTGCCTGCTAAAATATGTGGCACCATCCGGGTTATTGAAGGTGTTCCAGGCATTATTCTGATTTACAATAAAGTTCAACGCTCCGGAAGGAAGCTGATATTTAGCATTAGCTCCGCCAAAAAGAGTAACATTTTTTCCTTTGTAATCAATATCGTCAACAAAAGCGCCGCCATCTAAGTCGAAGGCATTACGGTTAAGCTGTAGATTTCCGGTTAGCGATAACTTTTCGGTTAGCTGCTGTTTTAGATGCGTGCTAAGAGCTTGTTGATCAAAGCCATCCTTATCAAAATTGCCATTTCCTGATTTGTCTTTAGCCACAGAAAAGCCTTTGGATCTTGTATTAGAAAAATTCACAGCAAGTGAAGTTTTGTCAATTCCCCCATTTAAGCCAAATGCCTCTTTATTAGTATTGTATGATCCTGCTGATAGCAGGACATTTGCTTTTAATTTTGCTGCCGAAGGCTGCTTGGTGATAATGTTTATTACCCCTGCAACTGCATCAGAGCCATAAAGCGTAGAGTTTGCACCACGCAAAATTTCCACCCGCTCAATCTGGTCTATGGCGATGGAAGAAATATCATAATCGTTATTGATATCTGATGCATTATTTGCAGGTATGCCATCTATGAGGATAAGCGCATTGCCACGGGCAGCGCCACGCATGTAGACTGTTAGGTTTGAGCCAGCTGCATTGCCTGTTCCAGATACAGCGAGCCCTGCAACATTGTTTAGCACTTCTGGCAGAGTTCGCCCCTGGCTGGCTTCAAGTTGGGCGGCTGTGATCACCCTAACCACTTTGCCAATTTCTGATTGTTTCCTTGGTGATCGTGTGGCTGTAACAACCACCTCGTTTAAGGTACGGATACTGTCTGTTTGTAAAGCCCGCAGAGGTTCCTGTGCGAGGGCAGCTGAAGAAATCAGCGCCAGCTGTGCAAGCCCCAGGCCTGCAGCAACTAAAGAGTTTTTTTTGTTCATTTTTTTGTGGTTTTGCCACAGCAAACAGAAGGAATAAAGGAAATGGAAATACAATTGAAAGTATTCTCATCCTAAGCTTCAATCCCCGAAAGCTATGAATATAATGCAATGGCAGGTCTTCTGACTTACTCCCGGTTATCCGGCCTTCCCATCCCCGTAAGAACAGTGGCATTAGATTGGATAACCGTTGTGGAGAACACAGCAGCGGGACTGTCCGGGATTCTCGCCCGGTTCCCTTTTAACCCCGCACGTGCGGAGACCAAAAGCACTGCAAATGTAGAATAAGAATTCTATTAACAACCAATATTGTATTGCCAAAACTGAATTGAATAAAATGAGGTTTTTAAGAAGCTTATTTTCTTTATTTTTATTGCTATGCGGTTTTACATAGCTTTTATGCTCATTATGCCAGTTTTAACATCTGCCCAGAATAAAATAAACACTCATTTATTGCCACGGATTTTAAAAAAACATCCGGAATTATTTAAGGATGTGCTGCTTGATCCCGCACACAAACAGGTACAGATATTGTATACGCAAATTAACCGCGATAAGAACAATCAGCCGAGTTTCAAATCATATAGCTATAATCTGGACCCGCAATGGTATTTTTATCCAGCAAGTACAGTTAAGCTCCCAGCTGTAATTTTTGCTCTGGAAAAAATCAACAGGCTCAATATTGAAGGCTTAACTATGCAAAGCACTATGATTACTGATAGTGCTTATACAGGTCAAACCAAGGTTTTAAAAGATCCTTCCTCCCAAAATGGAATGCCCAGCCTTAAGCATTATATAAAAAAAATATTGCTTACCAGCGATAATGATGCTTATAACCGTGTTTATGAATTTGTTGGCCGTGCCGAGCTGAACAAGAGGCTAAAAGATAATGGCATAGTGAACAGCAGGTTTTTAAACCGTTTAGCTATTGGCGATTCTGGCGAAAAGGCTCGGCACACGAATCCGATCAGTTTTTATAATGGCGATAAATTAATATACCGACAGGAAGCACAAAACGATCCAAATGATTATCCTTTGACGTTAAAAAACCTCATTCGCGGGGTTGGTTATATGGATGCAAATGATAAACTGGTTAATGAGCCGTATAGCTTCGCCGATAAAAACGTTTATACATTAGCAGATCAGCAATTGATTTTAAGGAAACTGCTATTTCCGGAAACCTTCCCAGAAACTGAACGCTTCAATTTAAAACCGGAGGATTACACGCTGATTTACACCTATATGTCTATGTTCCCAACAGAGAGCAAGTATCCAAAATATGATAACAAGGAATTTTGGCCAACATATAGCAAAATGTTATTTTATGGGCGAGACAAAAATGCCGCTACAATGCCTGATATCC
>JAYVNR010000031.1:0-2330 GCA_043758305.1 Pedobacter sp.
GGAAGTAGAATGGCGGTTGATGGCGAAGATGCGGGACAAACTTATCCATCATTATTTTGGCGTTGACTATGAGATAGTTTGGGATACCATCAAAAATAAAATCCCAGCTCTGCAAGCATCTGTTTCATCGGTAATCAGTTCATTGGAGTAACATACATCCGTGGATAAAATAGCCATCCTCTCCAAATATATCCCTGTGGAAGCTGCTCCGGTCATTGCCCGTTGGATCGATTATTTTCAATGCGATTTTAAAGTTTCACGAAACCGGAATACCAAATATGGTGATTATCGATCTCCGCATGCTGGAAAGGGGCATCGTATTTCTGTTAATTACGATCTAAACCCCTATGCTTTTCTGATTACAACGGTGCACGAGTTTGCCCATCTGCTTACCTGGAACGAACATAAGCACAAAGCAAAGCCGCATGGGCAGGAGTGGAAGGCCAATTTTAAGAAGATGATGAACCCATTTTTTGAGAAAGAGGTTTTTCCGGGCGATGTGAAAAGAGCGATTGTAAGCTATTTGCAAAATCCATCGGCATCAAGTTGTACAGATTTAAATTTATTCCGTGTGCTCAGGGCTTACGATATAAAAACTACCAATTCTATTGCAGTGGAAAAGCTTCCAGAAAATGCTGTTTTCAGTATGAAAACTGGAAGGATATTCCGTAAGGAAGCAAAAATCCGCAAGCGTTACAAATGCACGGAAATCAAGACCGGAAAGATATATTTGTTCTCACCTTTAGCAGAAGTTTATCCGGAAACTGCCTGATAACCGGACAGTTTTTTTCTCAAGCTAATATTCAAGAAGCTTCTTTACCATTTCTCCCAGCCTCGCATTAGCCAGAAAATTTTCCTCAAGTGCTTTATTCATCGGCACTGCCGTATCTAAACTTGTGCAGCGCATTACGGGCGCATCCAGGTAACTAAAACAATGCTCCCCAATCCAGGCGCTTAGCTCTGCGCCAAAGCCATTTGTTAAGGTGTCTTCATGCAGAATTAAAACCCTGTTTGTTTTCTTAACAGTGCTTTCAACGGCTTCTTTGTCCCAAGGCTGCAAACTGCGGAGATCGAGGATATCTGCTGAAATGTGCGGATTGTTTCCTAAAAACTCAATTGCCCAATGAACTCCCAGCCCATAGGTGATGATGCTGAGCTGTTGCCCCTGTTTTAGTAACCTCGCTTTTCCTATTTCAATAAAAAATGCTTCATCTCCCACAGGCTCGCTAAATGCCCGATACAGGTATTTATGCTCAAAATACATCACCGGGTTGGGATCTTCTATTGCGGAGAGCAGAAGCCCTTTAGCATCCAACGGAAAGGCAGGATAAACAACTTTTAAGCCCGGTGTTTTGGTAAACCATGCTTCGTTGCTTTGAGAATGGAATGGCCCAGCGCCTGTACCAGCACCGGTTGGCATACGGATCACTACATCAGCTTTTTCGCCCCAGCGATAGTGGGTTTTTGCAAGGTTGTTCACTACCTGATTAAAGCCGCTGCTTACAAAATCGGCAAACTGCATTTCTACAACTGCCTTATAACCATTTATCGACAATCCAAGTGCTGCACCAACTATTGCCGATTCACAGATTGGCGTGTTACGTACCCTTTCCTTCCCAAACTCCTCCACAAAGCCTTGTGTAATTTTAAATGCCCCACCGTATTCCGCTATATCCTGCCCCATGATAACAAGATTTTTATGACGCCTCATTCCCTGTAGCAAGCCATCGCTAATAGCGTCGATATAACGTTTCTCGGAGCTTGTGTGTTGAGGAGGAGAGGTTGGTATATTGTGAGGTTTATACATTTCCAAAAGCTCGGTTTCTGTATCCGTTTCAGGTTCAGGCTCATTGAATGCTCGTTCAACATCCTGATCAATAGCAATTTTATAAGCTGCTTTTATCTGAGCAATAGTTTCGGGCATCAGGACCTTCTCGCCTAAGAGATACTGTTCAAAATTCTCTACCGGATCTTTCTCCTTCCACTCGTCAAACAAGTGCTGGGGCACATATTTAGTCCCCGAAGCTTCCTCATGCCCTCGCATCCTGAAGGTTGTGCATTCGATTAAAAACGGACGGGGCTTTTGCCGGATATCTTCGGCAATTTCATGAATTGTATGATATACTTCAAGGATGTTGTTGCCATCTATCAGCCTGCCTTCTATGCCATAGCCAATTGCTTTGTCAACCAGGTTTTGCACCGGTATTGTTCAGAAACAGGCGTAGATAATCCGTAACCATTATTTTCAATCAGGAAAATTACAGGCAAATCCCAAACGGCAGCTACATTCAATGCTTCATGGAAATCGCCTTCGCTGGTGGCTCCTTCGC
>JAYVNR010000032.1:0-2326 GCA_043758305.1 Pedobacter sp.
ATTTAGAAACCCTGTTGCAAAAGGCAGAGGTAAAAAATTATCGCATTAAATGGATGTGGGCTTTCAGGTGGCAGGTAATAATCTATAAATGAGCTTGCGCTTTTGCATAAAAACATGAGCAAAATTGTCATCATAGGTGGCGGCATAGCCGGATTAACATCTTCTATCCTACTGGCGAGAAAGGGGCTTGATGTAACCCTCATCGAAAAAAAACAGTATCCTTTTCATCGCGTGTGTGGCGAATATGTTTCTAACGAAGCTCTCCCATTTTTAAAATCCATTGATATTGATATAGCAGAACTGCATCCATCGTCTATCACGAAACTTTCTGTTAGCTCGGCTTTAGGGAAAGTTTTTCATGCCCCGCTCGGCTTGGGCGGATTTGGCATAAGCCGATATGCCTTTGATGCCTTGCTATATAAAAAAGCAATTGCAGAAGGCGTGGATTTTATCATCGGCGAGAAAGCAACTGATGTTCTATTTCATGACAACCAATTTAGGATAGCTCTTTCCGGAAATCGCGAATTAAATGCTGGCCTTGTTATCTGCGCCCATGGCAAGCGTTCAAACCTCGATCAAAAATTAAACCGTAGCTTTTTTTATGAGCGAAGCCCTTACATGGGCGTCAAGTATCATATCCGCACAGATTTTCCATCCGATCTTATACAATTAGATAATTTTGAAGGCGGGTATTGTGGAATTGTAAAAATAGAAGGCGATAAACATTGCTTATGTTATTTGGCCAAAAACAAGCTTTTAAAAAAATATGGCAGCATACCCGAGCTTGAAAAGCAGATTCTTTATAAAAATCCACTCCTAAAAAAACATTTTACCAATTCCGACTTTCTTTTTGAGAAGCCCGAGGTGATAAATGAAATCTCATTCAGGCAAAAGCCCTTGGTAGAAAACCACATTTTATTTTGTGGCGATGCAGCGGGGATGATTACGCCATTATGCGGAAACGGGATGGCCATTGCTCTCCGCTCAGCAAAAATCCTAACAGAAATAATTGTACAAAACCCCAATTTTTCAAATTATGATGCCCGGCATTCAATAGAAAAATTGTGGGCCAGCTCCTGGAATCATGAGTTCTCTTTCAGGCTAAAATCCGGCAGGCTTATACAGCGCTTATTCTCCAATTTAAAAGTTAGCGAAGCTGCCGTTTCTCTGTTAAAGCATTCTCCAGGCCTTGTAGATACTTTAATTAAAAAAACTCATGGCAAACCTTTTTAATATTAATTTGCGATGTTAAACAGCCCTAAACAATGAAGCTTTCTGTATTGGTATTTATAAATGCATTGGCTGTAGCCCTGTCGCTAGGCATTATCAACTTCTATTTTCAGCATAATTGGTATTACTTGCTGGTTACTTTTTCAGTTACGCTAATAATAAGCTTTCTTGTTTTTTATTACCTGATTGAGCGCTATGTGTACAGTAAAATCAAACTGATCTATAAACTTATCCACAACTTAAAATTAGGCAAAGACCTTAAAGATGCTTTAGGCGAATATGTTATAAGCAGCGACCCATTGTACGATGTAGAACTGGAAGTAAAAGAATGGGCAAGAGATAAAAAATCTGAAATAGATACGCTAAAAAAACAGGAAGAATTTAGAAGAGAATTTCTTTCTAATATTTCTCATGAATTTAAAACACCGCTATTTGCAATTCAAGGGTACATTGAAGCAGTTAAAGACGATGGTTTTAATGATGTGGAGCTTGGTCACAAGTTTTTAGCCAAGGCATCGCGAAACCTTGACAGGCTAAGTTTCTTAATTAAAGATTTAGATGCCATTTCTAAATTAGAAAGTGGCGAGGTGCCAATAAATTACGAAAAATTTGATCTTACCAAGCTTATACACGAGGTTGTTGAATCTCTTGAAATAAAGGCTGGGAGCTATAAAATAAACCTTGTATTCAAAGATAAATACGACAGCGAAATTTTGGTAAATGCTGATAGGGAGAAAATAAGGCAGGTATTGGTAAACCTGATAGACAATTCATTTAAATACGGAAAAGAAAATGGCACAACAGCTATCAAAACTTTTGAGCTGCATGACCAGATTTTAGTTGAAGTAACAGATGATGGCACCGGGATAGAGGAAAAATACCTGGCTCGCTTGTTTGAAAGGTTTTATCGAACTGATAAGAGCCGTTCCAGGCAAATAGGTGGTTCGGGGCTTGGTTTGGCAATTGTAAAACACATTATAGAAGCACATCTTCAAACTATTACCGTTAGGAGCACGGAAGGGTTAGGCTCAACATTTGGCTTTACGCTTGAACACATAAAAAAGAATTTTATCCCAATTGAATAAAACAAATAGCT
>JAYVNR010000033.1:0-2319 GCA_043758305.1 Pedobacter sp.
CAGGAATTGGCACCTTTTCCTTTCGGAAGGTTGCCAGTGGGTCTTTGAGCCTGTCTCTCGCCACTTCTTTATAATCAAACCTGAGCCTGACGGGTTTGGTATTTCTACCAAATTTAATTTCAAATATACTTGCCAGGCATAGACAAAACCAAATTTAATTTCTAGTTTTTCATAAGGTGTTGAGTGCCAATGCTAAGTCCTGGGTTAAATCCTCAATATTTTCCAGTCCCACCGAAACTCTTAGCAAATTTAGTGGCGTTTTAGTATCCGGGCCTTCTACCGATGCCCGATGTTCGATCAAACTTTCTACGCCCCCTAAACTAGTTGCCTGAGTAAATATTTTTACTGAGTTGGCTACCTTTCTGGCATTATCAGCACCACCTTTAACCAGAAAAGAAAGCATTGCGCCAAAGCCGGACATTTGTTGGGCAGCAATTTCATGTTTTGGGTGGGATGCCAGGCCCGGGTAAAAAACTTTTTCCACCATTGGATGATCGTTAAGAAATGAAGCCAGCAATAATGCATTTTGCACATGCCCACGCATACGATAAGGTAGGGTTTTTATGCCACGTACAGCCATATAACAATCAAAAGGAGAAGGGACAGCGCCAGCTAATGCCTGTATAGACCTGATTTTCTCCCAAATTGAATCTTTTGTTTTTGTGATCAGCGCACCGCCAAGCACATCGCTATGCCCGCTAATATATTTTGTTGTGGAATGCATTACAATATCTGCACCTAATTTCAGTGGATTTTGGAAAGCTGGCGTGGCAAAAGTGTTATCGCATACAACCAGGATATTGTGATGGCTTGCAAAACCCGCAATAGTTTTTATGTCGCAAATTTTAAGCAATGGGTTAGACGGGGTTTCCAACCAGATAAGCCTGGTATGTGAGCAAATAGATTTTTGAACCAAGTCATCATTGCTCATATCAATATAATCTACTTCCAATATCCCCTTAAAAACCTGATTTAACAGGCTTTTTAGTCCATGGTACATATCATCGGGCGCCAGGATATGGCTCCCAGGTTCTAAAGATTGAAAAACAGCGCTTCCAGCGGCATTCCCAGATGAAAATGTGCATGCATCTTCGCCACCTTCTAATTGTGCCAGCACATTTTCCAGCGATTTGCGGTTGGGGTTATCGGCACGGGTGTAAACATACCCACCTGGATAATCGCCTTCTGGGCCACGTTCAAAAGTTGTAGAAAGCGTTATAGGTTGAATAACGGCTTTAGTAGATTGGTCTATGGAGTTTCCGCCGTGTATGGCTATAGTTTCAATTTTCATAATCTTGCAGAAAGTATGCTAGGCTAAATTACATAAATGCAAATCATTGGTTCAATGTTGCATGCAAATGATGATAGGATTTGGCTCATTGTTGTATTTTTGCACAAATAACAATAAATGGATCCCCAACAAAGCCTGGAAATACTTCTAACAGATCCTGAGCTCTCTGCAGATTTACTTACAATAGCGAACAAGGTTAAAAATAACCAGCGTATTTCTTTTGATGAAGGAGTTTTGCTTTACCAAAAAGGGGAGTTGGGCTATCTCGGCACCCTTGCAAATTATATCCGCGAAAAGCGGCATGGCAATAAAACATATTTCAACCGTAATTTTCATATTGAGCCTACAAATCTTTGTGTATACGACTGTAAGTTTTGCTCTTATTCAAGATTGATTAAGCAGCGTTCTGAAGGTTGGGAATATACTATGGAGGAAATGTTGGGCATTGTAAAAAAGTACGATAATGAGCCCGTTACAGAAGTGCATATTGTTGGCGGGGTATTGCCGCAATACGATGTAAAATTTTATTCAGAACTATTTACAAAAATCCACCAGCATCGCCCGGGCTTGCATGTAAAGGCTTTAACTCCTGTAGAGTACCATTATATTTTCAAAAAAGATAAAATTGATTACGCTACGGGAATGAAGTTGATGAAGGATGCTGGCCTGGATTCTATCCCGGGAGGAGGCGCAGAAATTTTTCATCCAGAAATACGTGAGCAGATAGCCAAAGATAAATGTACCGGAGAACAGTGGCTTGCTATTCATGAAGAATGGCATAAATTGGGCATGCGCTCAAACGCTACTATGCTTTACGGCCACCTTGAACAATACTGGCATCGTGTAGATCACATGGAACGCCTTCGCGATTTGCAGGATAGAACAGGTGGATTTCAAACTTTTATACCGCTTAAATTCAGGAATCAGGATAATCAAATGTCGCACGTGCCCGAGGTATCGGTTATTGAAGACTTGCGCAATTATGCTATCTCGAGGATTTATCTTGACAATTTTGATCACATAAAAGC
>JAYVNR010000034.1:0-2318 GCA_043758305.1 Pedobacter sp.
CAGGAATTGGCACCTTTTCCTTTCGGAAGGTTGCCAGTGGGTCTTTGAGCCTGTCTCTCGCCACTTCTTTATAATCAAACCTGAGCCTGACGGGTTTGGGATTTCTGCCAAATTTAATTTCAAATATACTTGCCAGGCATAGACAAAACCAAATTTAATTTCTAGTTTTTCATAAGGTGTTGAGTGCCAATGCTAAGTCTTGGGTTAAATCCTCAATGTTTTCCAGCCCAACCGAAACCCTTAACAAATTTGGTGGGGTTTTAGTATCCGGGCCTTCAACCGATGCCCGATGTTCGATCAGGCTTTCAACGCCCCCCAAGCTAGTTGCCTGAGTAAATATTTTTACGGAGTTAGCTACCATTCTGGCATTATCAGCACCACCTTTAACCAGAAAAGAAAGCATTGCGCCAAAGCCAGACATTTGTTTGGCAGCAATTTGGTGTTTTGGGTGGGATGCCAGGCCAGGGTAAAAAACTTTTTCTACCATTGGACGCTCGTTAAGGAAAGCAGCCAGCAATACAGCATTTTCCACATGCCCACGCATACGATAAGGCAGGGTTTTTATGCCACGTACTGCCATATAGCAATCAAAAGGGGAGGGGACAGCACCAGCTAATGCCTGTATGGACCTGATTTTCTCCCAAATTGAATCTTTTGTTTTTGTGATCAGCGCACCGCCAAGCACATCGCTGTGCCCGCTAATATATTTTGTTGTGGAATGCATTACAATATCTGCACCTAGTTTTAGTGGATTTTGGAAAGCTGGCGTGGCAAAAGTATTATCGCATACAACAAGAATATTGTGGTGGCCTGCAAAACCTGCAATAGTTCTTATGTCGCAAATTTTAAGCAATGGGTTAGACGGGGTTTCCAACCAAATAAGCTTGGTATTAGGGCGGATAGATTTTTGAACCGATTCATCATTGCTCATATCAATATAATCCACTTCCAGTATCCCTTTAAAAACCTGATTTAACAGGCTTTTTAGTCCATGGTACATATCATCGGGCGCCAAGATATGGCTTCCCGGTTCTAAGGATTGAAAAACTGCGCTTCCCGCGGCATTGCCAGAAGAAAATGCGCATGCATCCTCGCCGCCTTCTAATTGCGCCAGCACATTTTCCAGCGATTTGCGGTTGGGGTTATCGGCACGGGAGTAAACATATCCGCCCGGATAATCGCCTTCTGGGCCACGTTCAAAAGTTGTAGAAAGCGTTATGGGTTGAATAACGGCTTTAGTAGATTGTTCTATGGAGTTTCCGCCATGTATGGCTATAGTTTCAATTTTCATAATCTTGCAGAAGTATGCCTGGCTAAATTACACAAATGCAAATCATTGGTTCAATGTTGCATGTAAATGATGGTAGGATTTGGCTCATTGTTGTATTTTTGCACAAAGAATAATAAATGGATCCCGAACAAAGCCTGGAAATACTTCTAACAGATCCTGAGCTCTCTGCCGATTTAAGAACAATAGCGAATAAGGTTAAAAATAACCAGCGTATTTCTTTTGATGAAGGAGTTTTGCTTTACCAAAAAGGGGAGTTGGGCTATCTCGGCATCCTTGCTAATTATATCCGCGAAAAGCGGCACGGCAATAAAACATATTTTAACCGTAATTTCCATATTGAGCCTACAAATCTATGTGTATACGACTGTAAGTTTTGCTCTTATTCAAGATTGATAAAGCAGCGTTCTGAAGGTTGGGAATATACCATGGAGGAGATGATGGCCATTGTAAAAAAATACGATAATGAGCCCGTTACCGAAGTGCACATAGTTGGCGGGGTATTGCCGCAATACGATGTAAAATTTTATTCAGAATTATTTACAAAAATCCACCAGCATCGCCCGGGCTTGCATGTAAAGGCTCTAACTCCAGTAGAGTATCATTATATTTTTAAAAAGGATAAAATTGATTATGCTACCGGGATGAGGCTGATGAAAGATGCCGGCCTGGATTCTATCCCGGGAGGAGGCGCAGAAATTTTTCATCCAGAAATACGGGAGCAGATAGCCAAAGACAAATGTACAGGAGAGCAGTGGCTTGCTATACATGAAGAATGGCACAAGTTGGGCATGCGCTCAAATGCTACAATGCTTTACGGACATATTGAGCAATACTGGCATCGTATAGACCACATGGAACGCCTTCGCACCTTGCAGGATAAAACAGTTGGTTTTCAAACCTTTATACCGTTAAAATTCAGAAACCAAGTCAATCAAATGTCGCACGTGCCCGAGGTATCGGTTATTGAAGACTTGCGCAATTATGCTATCTCGAGGATTTATCTTGACAATTTTGATCACATAAAAGC
>JAYVNR010000035.1:0-2314 GCA_043758305.1 Pedobacter sp.
AGCAGTAGCTGTACCGCTTTGCAATTTCTGTACAGCTTTTTTAAGCTCATCAATTTGTGCTTGTTGTTCTTTTATTGCATTAATAAGGACAGGAACAAGCTCAGTATAGTTGATGCTCAACATACCTTTGCTTTCATCGCCAGTTACAACTTCGGGGATGATTTTTTTAGTGTCCTGAGCAATAAGGCCTATTTGGGTTTGTGCAGATTGTTTTGGGTCAAGCCAATTGTATGTGACAGGGCGCAAAGACATGAGGGTGCGCAAGCTGTAGTTTAAAGGCTTAATGTTTGTTTTTAAGCGCCTATCTGATGATACGTTGAATGCCGAAGCTGAAATATTCCCTGAAACCGTTAACTTATTAGTTCCATTGGGTGTGGGCGTGCCAATTGTAACCTGTTGTGTGCCTGCACTTGTTCCACCTTTAATCCGCATTACTTCGGTACCATCAGCAGTATTATTACTGTTTGTGGATCCATAGTTAGTGAAAAAAACAATGTCTTTGCCAGAATATCCATGCCCAATAAAAAAATCCTGAGGCGTTGATGCGTATAGATAAGCTGTACTGACCTGATTTAGAATATTGGAATTATTGGTGCTATAACCTGTACTATTAATACCAAAATCAACATAATAATTGTCAGTCCCAACAGCGGCTGAACCATTACGCGTCCCGTCATTTTGTACTATAAAGTCAGAACTGGAATTGACTCCATATCCTTTATTTTGAACTAAAGCCTGCACATAGCTATTTGTTGTCCCCGTTGCATTAAACGGTGTTAGCCCTGGCTGATTTCCTGAATTTGGGTACGTGCCTGCATCTATATGCAATCGTTCTGGTTGGGATAAGGGGGTAGATGTAGATAAAGGTATATCAAATGTAGATGTCCCAATACCCACATCTCCACTTGCCATAATTCGCATCCGTTCTGTATTATTTGTTTTTACAACAAAATCTTTTGAATCTGTTGTACCAAGAAAATTAGTGCCAGCGGTTGTACCTGAACTTCCCGTTAGGCCCCAGGCATTACTAGAGGAAGTTACTAATGTTGCTGGAGCAATTTTTTTCACAACACCACTAGAAATAGTTAAAACACTATCGGTATTGGCCCCTACTTGTACCCCAGTTAAAAACAAAGGGTTTGATGTTGCATTTACCTGCAATTTATAAGTAGGATTGGTATTGCCGATGCCAACATTACCTGTCCCGCTTATACGCATACGCTCGTTAGCAGCTACGCCGCCACCAGTTAAAAAGGAAACGCTTTTGCCAGCAGTACTAGTGCCTATCAACAAATTGCCACCAGCGGCAAGTGGATCAGATGATCCTATGCTGTACAAATATGCATCATTCACACCACCAAAATAATTACTTGTATTACCGTTGCTATTGATGCCCATATCGACAAAATTGTAGGTCTCGTCGCCATTATTGGCAGTTGCTACTATATCAGAACTGGCGTTTGTTCCACTAGAGCTATTTTGTATATTCAATTGAAGATAATTGTTGATAGACCCTTTTCCACTGATAACATTGTAGGATGTTGTAGTTCCCGCATCAACCAATAATTTCTCTCTTGCGGCAGCGAATGTTGGTGATGACCCTATTGCAACACTCCCCACACTATCAAGCCACAACCTTTGGACACCCGCAGTGCGCATCCGAAGACTGGTAGCGTTTGTCGTTCCCAAATAATTGGAGCTTAAACCTGTATTTCCTGTTACGGTCCAATCGTTGGAAGCTGGCAATGAAGTAGAGGGTAATTTCTTTACAACACCACCTACAATTGTAAGCAAGCTATCGGTGTTAGATCCTACAGCCAGCCCGGTTAAAAACAAAGGGTTTGAAGTTGCATTAACCTGCAATTTATAAGCTGGGGCGGTATTGCTTCCAATGCCAACATTGCCGCCATTATAATAAATGTTGCTCCCATTTGTTGTCCATTGCGAAGATGTGCCCCCGCCGCCCAGTATTGTCCATACCGAACCTGTATAATAGTAATATCCGGCTGTGCCGTCTGTTTGGTATACCATTAAGCCCGTTGCAGGGCTAGCAATAGCATTTTTTTGGGCCTGGGTCATCCGGGGAGCCAAAAAGCCTTTATTAGTAAAGCTAACATCAAGCCCGGCCGAAGCATCGGGCGCTGAGCCGGTAGCATTTATGCCAACATTTTGTGCCAGGCTGGTTTTTGCAAAAAACAATGCTAACACTAATATTGAGCCTGTTTTTAAATTGTAAATCTTTTTCATAATCAAGCGCTTAAAAATTACTCGGGGCTGTTTACGGAAAGATGTTTTGTTTTGTTGCAATACCTGA
>JAYVNR010000036.1:0-7304 GCA_043758305.1 Pedobacter sp.
TATCGCCAATTAAATCTAATAGTTTTCTATCAATCGCCTCGCTGCGCTGCGGCTAGAATCCTACTTTTAAGTGGCCTGTTTTTGGGGAAGCTTACAATAGAGTGTTTAATCATTTAGCGTGTGCGTTAACTGACATCGACACTTCGATTGCCAAATACGAGAAAATACGAGAGATAGTTCAGAGTGGGCAGACAGTAAGGCACGTTATTGTTAGACATGGTCTTTCCGAAAGTGAAGCATTTCAAATCGAAGCATCTTTGATTGACACATTAATTTATTGTGGGCTTCTACTTTCAAATATTGTCGGTGGGCATAATTCCATTGAAAAAGGACTGATGACTTCGGAAGAAATCATTCGTCTTTACGATGCACAGCCTCTTAATCAAATGGGATCAGACTGCGTTCTAATTAATATAAACAGAACTTACAAACGTGGTAGTGGAACTGACCCAATCTATCAAGCAACGAAAGAAATATGGTTAATTAGCGAATCAAAACTACCTCATATCCACTATGTCTTAAGCGAATTTAGAGGACTAATCGTTGAAGTTTTTAAAGTGAAAAATTGGTATCCTAAACAAAGACTAAAAAACAAAACGGTTGATAAGGAACAGAAAATCAAAATTCAAATTGAAGTAACAGGCTATGGGTTTGACGGTGCTGTAGCACCAGATGAAATTAGAAACCTATACATAAATAAATCTGTCGCCCATCTTAAACAGAGAGGTGCGGCTCAAGTAATTCGTTACAACTTATGACCGACAGAAAGAAACACAGCAGGTAACAGCGGTTTGGCACAAGTGGCGGTTCAGTCCTCCGAAGCTAGTTTTCTAGTTAGTCCATATTCACGACGAGCAGTAAACATATTTTGTACTTTAAGTCATGATTCAGCTTGGGTGATGTAGATAATGGCGAATTGTTTAGCCCACAAACGCTGGATCGGTTTCCCTTTTTTGATAAGCCCTTTAAAGATGGCGAGGAGATTAGGAGCTATATTCAACAATTAAAATAATTGTACGTGATTGTATGTCAATAATTATCAACTCTTATAATCCAAAAAATAAAGAGAGCATTGCCCGCACAATCGCACTTCTGTATGACAGTGCAAACAATATTGACGATTATATCCGCAAAAAGTTAATTGAAACGCTTATTTGGGTGACTACAGAGCATGATGACCAAGGAGTTTCAAAGAAATATCAAGGGCAGCCCTATTGGACGGAAGGTGCTATGAGGCAATTTTTAAAAAATTGCGATGAAAGAAGCAGCAATAAAAAGCATAATCTATTTCAGGGCTTGAGGCATGAACATGCAGTTCCAAAAAAGGAAATAATTGCCCTCATACAGAAATCTGATAAATCAACGGAAGCCATTCTCTGTATTTTAAATAACCTTGCCCATGCCGTGGTAGTATCGAAGGCAGAAGATCAAGAGCTGAATAAAATGGGATTCCAGACTAAAATGCCAAGAGCTTTGCAGGTTAATTCGTCAATCGAGAATATATTTTCAAGATATTTAGAAGTAGGCTTAAAAGTTTGTGATATCAGAAATAGAAATTTAAGCGAGTTGACAGAGGCAAATATTTTAGAGATTGTGAAAGAGTCACTGACTTAACTAGTAACAGGAAAACATAAAAGCTAAGTTTTATGGTAAGTAATAGTTTGAAAGAACAGTTTAATGAGTCGGTAAAATTTGATGACTTAGAAGAAGTAGATTTATCAGATAAGTTTGATTTAACAGCAAAATTTGTTGCTAGATTACTCAGCATCTCTATGACCGTAGGTTACGTTGAACATGAAGATATCTCAGATGAAGTTAAAGACATTTTAAGCCACGCTATCAGACGCTTAGGTGATGGTTTAAAGTGCTGGCATGCTCACAATAAATATAGAAATGCAGCGGTACAAGAAGCTACTAAAAGCATAGCTAAACCTTCTGTTTACCACCATTATTGCAGTGAAAATTTCAGGCACGAACACGTGGTTCCAGCTAGGGCGATTTTTAAGTATATCAAGGATCGAAAAATTACGAATGAGGTAGAAATATTAGAAATTCTTAAAAAATTCTGTATAACTGCGACGATTACGAAAGAGGACGATAATGAACTTAATAGATTAAAGCTCCAAAGTATAATGCCTCCAGGTTTTTACGATGAAAAGGATGAACTATTTGATAACCCTTTTGCGAGATATATAGTTGCGGGGATTAAGGGTAGTTTAGTTGATGGCTTCAAAAGAGCATAAAACAAATAAGTAACAACCAACCAATAATTATAACCCGAACTTAACGTGATAGATATTTAGTAACAGAATATACACAACTTCATAAAGCCTTAAAATGAAATTTAATTCAGACGAGTTTAAAAAATTGACCCTTGCCCACGGTAAATGGGGAAGTTGGGCGATTTGGGATTATTCTAATGAAAAATCAACAGAAATTATATACAAGAACATTGACGACCTTAATGTTAGAAACATATTAGTCGGTTTAAATATTTCTAAACCCGTCGAGATCTGGGGAAATTTTAGAGGGGGAAGACACGATAGGAAATTGAAATATGCTTTCAATGACTCACCGATGCGGGGTTCATACATGACAGATTTGTTTAAAATAAAGATGAAGAAATCCACAAAATTGGAAAATGAATTAAAACTCAACCCAGAACTTATTAATGAAAATGTCGAAAGATTCATAACTGAAATGAAAGATTTAAATATTGACGAATCGACGAGTTTTATCTTATTAGGTCCAGAGGATAGCATTTTAGGGAAGTATTACAAAACGGAATTTCAAAAGCATTTCGAGAAAAACCCCGTGATCTTCCATAGGCATTATTCAAGTTGGGGAACAGATAAAGACTGGGTTGAAAGTATTTGGAATAAACTAAATATCAGTGCTAATTATCAGGAAGTTAGGGCGAAGTATAAAGTGAAATAAATAACATAATCATATTTTCTTGACTGTTAAGGTTATCCTTCCTATTCGCTATTTGTAATGGCGAATATCAATCTTACGAATCACAATAAAAATGAATTTTCCAAGCCGCATCGACCTAGCCAATTATGAACAATCCGTTATTCCTCACCAAATCCCGCTTCCAAATTGGCATGGAATGCCAAACCAAGCTTTATTATCATCAAAACGGTTCTAAATATCCAAACCAGAAACTTGATGATCCCTTTTTAAAGGCATTGGCGCAAGGCGGTTTTCAGGTTGGCGCATTGGCACAAGCGTATTTCCCGGAAGGGGTACTGGTGGCTGAAGAATCTAATAAGGCTGCCATTGAAAAAACGTGGGAGTTGCTCCATCAAGAAAACTGCACGCTATTTGAAGCAGCCATCCAAACCGGTCCTTTCCTTATCCGTGTAGATATACTCAGAAAGCGGGGCAACCATCTGGAGTTGATTGAGGTAAAAGCAAAATCATTCCATCCGGAAACGGATAGCTTCACTTCCGTACGAGGCGAAATAGCCTCCGCTTGGCGACCTTATCTAACCGATGTTGCATTCCAGCAAATGGTAATCCGGCAGGCATTTCCCACATTCACAGTCGGCAGCTTTTTGATGCTGGCCGACAAGAGCAGTAAGGCTACAGTAAATGGCTTAAATCAAAAGTTCAGGATTGTAAACGAAAACGGGCGTACTCGAGTTCAGTCATCCGCCCCTATTTCTCTTCCTGAACTTGGCGAAAGGATTTTAATTGAGAAATGTGTGGATGAGGAAGTGGGCAGGATACAGCAAGAGCAATTTAGTTTTGGGGAAGAAAGCTATGATTTGTCTTCGTTTGCCAATAAGCTTGCCGCCGATATTACAAATAACAGAAAACAGTATATCGGCATCGGCAAGCATTGCAATAATTGTGAATTCCAGACGGACAACTCGCAAATGTTCTCGGGGTTTAAAGAGTGTTGGACTAATCAAGCGGGGCTTACATTGGATCAGCTGAAGAAACCCTTGCTGTTTGAACTATGGCGTGGAGGCTTGGGAGCGAAGGATATACTTACTCCACTTTTCAATCGGCGTGATTATTTCCTGAAAGATTTCCGGGAGGAGGATTATGCACCGAAAACCGCTAGAGAATTTTATGGCTTCTCTCCCAAGGAGCGCAGGGATTTGCAAATCAGGAAAATCATCCAGAACGACAGCAATGCGGCTTATAACGAAGAATATTTAAGAGAGCAGTTTGCCTCTTTTACTTATCCCTTACATTTTATTGATTTTGAAACAACCGCATTGGCGATACCCATGTATGTAGGCCGCCGGCCCTATGAGCAGATAGCTTTTCAATTTTCACATCATCAGGTTGAAGAGGATGGGAGCATCAGCCATAGATCTCAATGGTTGAATAGCGAGGTTGGAGCATTTCCGAACTTCGATTTTGTGCGGGCCTTAAAAAAAGCGTTGGAAAATGATAATGGAACCATTTTTCGCTATCATAACCATGAAAACTCTATCCTAAATGCAATCTGCAAACAACTGAGCGAGAGCAACGAGCCTGACACTGCGGAACTGTGTGATTTCATCTATTCCATCACTCATAAAGACAAGCACATTGGCGAACGCGACATGGTGGATTTGTATCAGTTAGTAATTAAAGGGTTTTATCACCCATCTATGAAAGGCTCCAACTCAATAAAAGCCGTTCTGCCAGCTATGATAGAGAGCTCGGTTTTTCTGCAAAAGAAGTATAAAAAGCCTGTTTATGGCACTTCCGCGTTTCCAAGCTTGAACCTGAAAGATCATGTTTGGCTTTCTAAAGACGACTTTGGTAAATGGATTAGTCCTTATAAAACGCTTCCACCAGTGTTTGAGGGAGTAAGTGCCGAAGAATTAGATGGCTTTTGTGTGGAAGAGGATGCAGAAGGTTTGGCAGATGGCGGTGCGGCGATGATGGCTTATGCTAAAATGCAGTTCACGGAAATGAGCAAAGAGGAGCGGGCTTTCTATCACAAGGCACTATTGCATTATTGCGAATTGGATACGATGGCGATGGTAATGATTTATGAAGGTTGGAAGGATTATTTAAATCGGCTTTAGCAATGGAAAGTTGGACTTCCGAACAGTTTGTAAGACTGGAAAAAGTAATCGCCATTTGGCATGATTTCCACACATTAAAAAATGTGGCATTGGCTAAACCAAAAATTGAGGAATCTATTAATTGGCTCTATGATTTGATGGGCAAGAATAAGCCCGCAGTAATTTACGTTGAAAGCCCAATGGCCTGCCAACTGGCTGTAAACTATTTAAATATTTACAAATTGCAAGCGTTTCACAATTACTGTGAAAAATTTCAGCCACATGAACAACTCGACATTGAGTCTAGAACATTGGCTGCTATGAATGTGCAATTATGGGATAAAATAGGCGATTGTTCGTTCCATGATATAGTCATTATCCTATACGGGGATATGGATATCATTTGGCCTCAGGTTAGCAGAATGATTAAAAAACAGATTACCAGCTTAGATTGGAATGCAGATTCCGACGCTCTGGCGTTTGAAGTTTGGAAAGAAATTCAGGTTCAGGCTGGAACGGAAGTTTTTGACAAATATGCAAGTTGGTTGCCTAAAGTTAATTTTAAAATCCCAGCACAGGTAGATAATCAAAATCTAACCTATAGTCCGTTCTCAAGTGAACTTATTCCATTTGACGTATTAAGTATTATTTACTATCACTTTTACAATCAAGATAATTCTTTAAATCTTGAAGCTTTCAACCATTTAGAGAGTTTAAAGTTAGCTGGTGTTTATGACATGATTCAACTTGATGAATATTGCATAATATCTAGAATGCCTGTAGAGACCCATTTTGACAATGAAAACCGTTTGCACAATGCCAATGGTGCCGCTATATTGTTTAACGATGGATATTGCCAGTATTATTGGCACGGAGCAGCGGTGCCTAAAAATTGGATTGAAAACCCAGATTCCATATCAAAGCAGACCATTGCTGAAGAGCTAAACTTAGAACGGAAGCGATGTATTATGGAAATACTTGGTGAAAATAAATATGCCTTGTTGCTTGACTTGAAAGCGGTTGAAGTTGGTACGTATAATGGGAGCGAAATTGTTTTGTTCAAATCTCGTAAGAAAGATGATGCTACAAACAGCCGAATTTATTATGTAAAAGTAAAATGTAGTTCAACTTCCCGTCAATATTATATCTGTATACCCCGCAAGGCTTTTAAACGTGGGCCTTTAGGTGCGGTTGCATGGACGTTCGGGATGAAAGAAGAAGATTACAAATTGCTAATTGAAACATAGAAAAATGAGTGAACAGAAATTTATCGCACGGCAAGGGGACATTCTTATTTTGCAAATTGCTTCATTGCCAGCTAACGCCCAAAACCATAATTCAAAAATTATCGCTGAGGGCGAGGGGCATCATGAACACAAAGTGATTGGGGATGTGGATGTGTTTGAGCGGAAGGAAAAGACGTATTTGGCAGTTAAAGCTTCAGGAAAACTTGTCCACGTACATAGAGGCACAGAGATTACTGCCGAGCATTTGGCCATCGACCTGCCAGTTGGATTTTATAAAGTTATTCGGCAGAGACAATACAATCCATATATGCAGATGATTGAGAAAATTAGGGATTAAAAGTTTTATCATCCAGAATGAAAGGCTCCAACTCGATAAAAGCCGTTTGACTACCATTATAGCGAGCTCGGTTTTTCCCAAGAGGATTGGCGGACCGCGGTGCTACAATGATAGCTTACTCAAAATGCAGTTCATGGAAATGAGCCCGGATGAAAGGGCTTTCTATCATAGAGCATTGCTGAGGTATTGTGAATTGGATACCCTGGCGATGGTAATGATTTATGAAGGCTGGAAGGATTATTTATCTGATATTTAATCTCGCCTAAAACATGCACACGTTATGGATAAATTAAACCTTTTCTTTTCAAAAATAAAAGAGCTGAGCTTTTGGCAAAGGCTTTTTAGTTGGGCTTCTGTAAGGTCTTTAAGCTATGATGCTTTTGAAGAATTCAAGTCGCTAGAAAATCAGCTGGCTCAACTTAAACTTGCTTCTGCCGGGCTACAGAATGATTATACTAAAACCAGTACAGAGAGAACCGGGCTTGATGATAAGAACCAAGATTTGTGCCAGCAACTCTTGAAAAAAGATATGCAGATAGAAGCTTTGCTTTCACGGCAGAAAGAACTTACATCTTCAATCTCAGACCTGAAAGTGGAAATCTCCCGTCACCAATCTGTTGAAGAACAGCGTGGCACAGAATATGAAAAGAAAATAGACCAGATTGCACAGGTTAAAAAAGACTTGGATGGAGAGCGGCAACGGCT
>JAYVNR010000037.1:0-20901 GCA_043758305.1 Pedobacter sp.
AAAAATATACCCCCCTTACTTTTTTATACTTTTCTCAGCATTTCAGCCATAGTAAAATATAAGTTGTTGATATTTAGATTTTTAATGTTGTTTTTTGTATGGCTGAAAAATGGCTGAGATATGGCTGAAATTTTTTAGCTGTTATTTTCAGCCATAGACTATGGCTGAAAATATTGAAATATGGCTGAAAATTTAGGTACTTATACCTTTCAGCCATATCATTAAAAAGAAATCAATATTAATAATCAAATAGTTACATAGGTACTTTTACACTATGGCTGAAATGCTGAAGATTTCAAAAAGAACAGGGGGGGTAGAAACACAGGACACACCGTAAGCACACCTGAAAGTTAAAATAATACAATCCTTAAGTATTGAATAATTCCTTATCAATTAAATATTACTTTAAAAACCAATCATAATAATACCAGATAGGTGCATTAAAATACCTTTCTGCATGTGTTTTAAAAAAACACTACATTCGGTTAATATATACCTGATAATTCTTTGATATTTCCCTGATAAAAACCTGAAGAAATGAACACATTTCCTTTTTACATTCTGCATAAAAAATAAAATATAACCTATCCTTTCCAATCCATCCCATAAGTTACCAGTACGCAATACATGTAACTTCACTTTTTCACTTTCAACGTTAAATGTATGGTGGTAAATTCATGAAACGAAACGCTATTATTATGAGAATTTTAATTTTTCCAGAGGACATCTGCATACTTAACGGTTATAAAAATCATAAGACAGGTAGAAAGTATTATAAAATAATGATGGATTTTTTTAAACGTACAAAAGAACAAGGTCTATTAATATCTCAGTATTGCGAGTACATGAAAGCGGATGAAAGAACAGTATTGAAAAACCTGAAACTTATCTAACCCTTTATTTCCAACGTTTCCCTAAGCATACCACACATTACCGTGAAACTATAAAAAGTAAAACATGCTATATACATTCGATCGTTCAACGGATTATATATGGCAAAGTCTTCAGGTAAAGTTTGGTTGTATGGTAGTATTGTTGCATCACTTTTAGGTGCCGCAGGTTATTACATATATAATATATCAAATGCATATAATCAGGTTACCGCCAATATTAAAGGAGTAAAGATTAATTTTTCAAAGGGTAATGCATCCGCTGTTATTACATTATTACTTTCCAATCCTTCAGTTAAAGAGCTTCAGTTAAAGAGCCTAACCGGTACGCTTAGCCTTAACAGTATATTGCTTGGAAACGTTGTGCTTTCAAAGCCTGTACTTATACCTGCAAAGTCATCTGTTATAAGCAACATTACAATTACTCTTCCTTCTAAAACACTATTATCCGCAGCCGGATCATTGATTCAATCAGCCAAAAAAATTACTGGTGTATTCAAAGGTATTGCAGATATAGGTGTTATCCGTGTGCCTTTAAACTTCGAATACCCGTTCGATACTGCTTCTTTAAAAAGTCTATTAAAATTTTAATCATGGAAAATACAGAAAACACTTTAAATAAATCGGGTTACGATCCCAAGAACAGATTGGTAACGCTTACTGTAACAGACACAGAAACGATCGTAACTAAAGAGGGTTGCAATCTTTTCAATAGGCATTGTGATACCTACGAAGAGGCAGAAGAGTATTTTGAATTCTTAGTAAGCGATTCTCAGAATTGATGCAGACAATCGTTCAGATAGCGAATACAACTATAAGGCCGGCTAAAAATAGTGGCGTGCTGAATACTCCCGATGGAGACACTCAGGACATCATTAAGGCTATTCTGGCCGCTAACAGAACGTGTGCCGCAGATACTAAATTATTTGCCCGCCAACTGATTGGTAAGACCACAGAGCAAACGATACGCAATGTATGGGCATTTGTAAAAGACAACATAAAGTATGTGTTGGATCCGATCGGGGAGCAATTTATAAAGACTCCGGCCCGCACCTGGCTGGATGGATTTGCAGATTGTAAGAGCCGTTCAATCTTTCAGGCTTCGCTATTACAAAATCTTGGAATTCCATTCGCCTACAGGTTCGCTTCTTACGACCCACGTGGCACATACACTCATGTGTACATCGTAGCAAAGCCTAAAGGCGGGCACTATGTTTCAGATCCGGACATGCCGGATTTTAATACAGAAAAAAAAGCAGCAGCAACACTTGATAAAAATATAGTTATGAGCAATGTATATACGCTATCGGGCGTTGGATCTGATTTAGATTTTGAACATCATAAAGCTATCGGCGATATGCATGATTTTGATTATGATCTCGCAATAACAAAGCACCGGGATAAAATCGAAAAAGCGTTGGTTGAACGTGACAGGGGTGTAGGTTCAATCAAATCAGAACGTTATCAGGATCGTATCGATATGGTTGATTCTATGATTGATGTTTCCAAAGATGATTCTTTAACAGGAGATGAAAAAACACGTGCGATCGGAACCATTTTAGAAATGGTTGATAAAGGACATTTTGATACCTCGGATGCAGTATCCGGTATAGGTGATATACGTGAGCGTTCATGTGTTAGAAAACAGCATCACGATAAGAGGCTAAACCATGTTAAGACACTTGTTAAGGGAGGATACAAGCCATACGTAGGAAAGCTGAAGCTAAAAAATATTGTAAAGAAGGCGGCTTCATCCTTTAAAGCAGTCAATAAAAAAATATTTAAAGTTATTAAAAAGGCAGCTCTTACACCGTTACAGCTTCCTTTCAAAGCATCTTTAGAAGTGTTGCTTCCAAAGGTCGCACCATTCTTTTTGTACCTATTTATTAAAAACCAGAGCACTATTAATAACCTTCCTGAGAAAGTAAAGAAGAAGCGCAGAAAACAGGAAAAAATTGCGAAGCTTATTACCGGAGCTGTAGGTATGAAAGAAGATCACTTCATGGGACTTCTTAGAAATGGTATTACAAAGCATTATGGTAAGTCACCGGAAACGGTTCTTTCCGCAATGGTTAAAGGCCCTATTGCTGGTATCGGTATTATTGATGACATCATTAAAGCGGTGTTCGCAATTATTAAGCAGCTTGCTAAACTATTCAAGAAAAAAGATCCGGAAGCCTCTTCCGCTTCTATTGATGATGCACCATCCCCGGACGATTTTGGGACTATGGATAATTCTGTTAAAAGACAGATACTTAATGATGCTGCATCATCTGCACAAGAGCAATCATCGACATACAGCGAGGCTGCCTCTTCAGCTTCTAAGGCGACACAAAACACACCCGCTTTTAATACATCGGATTCGGAGGCCGCTAATGATTCAGCAAACGCCGCCGCCGCTGATGACGCAACCTCGGACACTGATAGCAATAAAATTCCTACAGTAAACAGGAAAAGAACTTCCATCTGTTAACACAAATCAATCATATACAATCATGGCAAAACTGAAATATCTAAAGTATCCAAAGAAACCAAAGACATCCGCTTCCTTGGATACAAAACAAAAATTCATTGCTCGTAAAAATGCAATCGATGTAGAAAATCGCAGACGCAAAAAAGTGAATGACGAAAGCTTGAAACTCGACAAAGTTATTGCGGGAATTGGTTCAGCGTCCAGCATTTTTACATCAGCAAGTGGCTTTACTTCTCGTATCGTTAGGTCTAGGAAAAAACCTACGGCAAAGAAGGCTGCAAAAAAGAAAACGGTACGCCGTAAAAAAAGATAGTCATATCCTCCATCTCTAATTATACACAACTATGAAAATCAAAGAAATGGCAATAAAGGCGGGCGTAAGAACAGTAGGTTCTGCATTGGCTGTCGGTATTGCGATCGGAGCTGATAAAGTTGCACCTGCATCTATTAGCCCGGTAATCAAAAATGGTTTGCTGATCGCTTTAGGTGCGATCGTTCCGGAATTTATTCCAAGCAAAGGCGGTAAAGAAAGCATCGCAAGCGCTGCGGGCGCTGGTCTTTCAGCAATCGCACAACGTGACTTGTTAACGCACTTCATGCCTTCACTTGCATCTGTAAACGGTATTGTATCGGGCGTTCTTAACGGACTTCCTGAAACCATATCAGTGGATGAGGTAAGCGGTGTAGGTGAGAGCACAAGCAATCGTAATATCATGGGTGTAATTCAGGATTAAGCCCAAATCCAAACCAAAAAACTGTAACAATAATCACGCTAAATAAACTATAACACACATGGCAACTAAAATAGGTTCAGTAGCTAGAGATACGTTCAAAACACTTGTAGCGGCGTATGATAAGCAAATCATAGCACCTCACGTGCTACGTTCAGAAGTGGCTATCACGAACACGGACAACATCTTAACGTTTCCGATCTTGGAGGATTCTATTGCTCCACTAAAAACAGAAGTACGTTTGAATAAAAACGATATTATGTTTATGACAGGTATCGGCATGTTCATCTACAACAAAGTAGCTAATGCTGAAGGTAAAGGAGTTCTTCAGACCTTCCCGAACCAGATTCACTTCTCAGCGACTAACACAGGAGCTGCAACGGATCTTGAAACGATCTATAACGGTCAGCTTCGTTTGCAAGTTGGAACCACTGAATTCCTTCCTGGACTTGACATGAACATTTTCCGTTGGGTTCCGCAGACTCAGCAGTCCGCAGCAACAAACAACACGATGGATGATGAGGATGCAGGTTTTGTAGATCTTGCAACTTTTTACGAAATGAGAGGAACAGATCAGATTTTAATGACTGCTAAACTTCCGATCTCTCCGGGCATCGCAATGGCTGCACTTACTGGTTCAAATCAGTTGGTATTAAAAATGCGTGGCTTCATTATAAAAGGCGGTGCAAACCTTCCTTTCTTAAATAAATAACAAACACATAACAGATTATATAAAACATACTCCCAACCGGGAGTATGTTTTTAACTCCTTAACATTCTACCTATATGTTGTTTGAAAATCTTGAAATCGAAAATTCAGAGCTTATAGAAATTCCTATTACCGATCAATCGCTTTCGGAATTTCCATTCCCTCAAAACCTATCAACCGTTGAAGGCGGGTACATCAAAGGAATTGTTTCCTATAATGTTAACGACATCGCAAAAAGTACATCGGGAAAAACGGTAGTCGCTGCCGCAGCTCATAACAATGCATGTATTGTGTTGAGAAAAAAAGAGTCTGGCCGTGACGATATCAACCGCTTTCCTTTACAGGATCTGCGCCGCTCTGCCAATGCAGGAGTAGTTACTAAATTCAAAGCAATGCAAATCGACTTTTCACAAAGCAAGATTGTATTAGGGGACACTACCGGACTTGTTACCGGACAGGTGTTTTTATTGATGGTGATCTACGAGAAAAAATAAAGTATAACACGGGGACGGTTAAACTCAAAAATCATGGTTAGAGGTAAAGAAAAAATAATCGGGTACTTTCTTGACAACGATGCGCCTTACTGGACGTTGTATTTATTTTCATCTTCAGACAATAAAGACAAACACGTTGCAAAACAAGAGGATATTATCGGCTTAGGCGCTGAGACAGCTTCGGCTAACCTTGAACGATACATGAGCTATTTAGAGCCGGGTAAGTATACGCTAACCTGTAAAAAGAAATATGCGGATGCAAAAAACTATTGCCAAACAGCAATTGAGATTACAGGAGAACAAATATCTTCCGCAAACGCAATACAATCTACTCAGGGAACCCAGAACTATATATCTGGATTTCCTATGCATGTAAAAGATGAGTCTGGCAAACCTCATGTAATGCTTTCTCAGGAAATGGTAGCAGATCAAATCCGCAAAGGCAACGACGATTTTAAAAAAGAGCTTGCAGCTGCAGAACGTGAAAAAGAGTTTGAAGCGCTTAAAAAGGAGAATGCTGACTTAAAAAAGGACAGCTTAGAAACAGTATTTGCACGGGTACTTGTAAATCTTGAACCCGTTATAAAAAAATTCTTACCAGTAATCATGCAGCAGGTAACTCCGGGTACTACTGCAATATCAGGCTTAAACACTACAAAACCTATGGGACAGGCAAACACTACAACACCAACACTAACAGAGGAAGAATATTCCAAACAATTACACTTAGCTATTCAGGAATGGGAGAATCTTTTCCCAGGAGATCCGCTTGATGTGATAACAAAAATTCTGGATACTGCTAAGGCAAATCCGGATAAATACGAAATGGCTAAAGGCTTCTTATAAATATCAATATGGTAGCGGAATCAATAATAAATAAGGCGTTAAAGTATGGGGGAATTGCCGTTGCCGTAGCCGTTACCGGCTTTGCTGCAAACCACTATATCAAAAATGCAAATGCAGATCAGGCCCGTTCGCAACTGGACAATTCCCCGGAAGCTCAGCAAGCAGATCACCTGTATTCGTTGCTTCGGCCAAATGCAAACGCATTCTTTGATTGGTTTACACCAATAGACCAACCATCAATAGTTTCCTATGCTTCAGGCATTGCGGACTTTGATAAAGTTGCCAAGTTTTATAAAGCATTATCAAAGGGCAACGATTTAACAGATGATCTTCGAACAACATTATCGGCCACACAAAGAGATCAGTTTTACAAAAACCTTGCGGCCGCAAAACCTGTAGTATTCAATTCTGTAACCATTTATGCAAACCAACGGGATGCAAAAGGAAATACAGTTTCTAAAGGCTTTGTAAATGCATGGATTGATGGTACGAACACTAAACCAGCTTACAGTTTTCCGAATGGAACAGCAATCGGAAAAACGCTGAAAAAGGTTACCATTACTTCAGGCAGCACAAAAACAAAAGCGTTTTATGTGCTGGGCACAACCGGATTAGGGAAAGGAAAGAATTTCTATGTACTGGTATCACAAGTAAAATAGGCTTATGTCATTCATAACTAAAATATTCGATAAAGTAGCTGGTAAGGCCATTGACCTAGCACATGGATCTATTGTTCCGGGGGTGTTCATTGTACATCATGATGTATCTTTTTCTGATATATTAAAATCGGACAACGGTATTATTGATGCAAAGCAAGAACAGTGTAACTCCCTTGCATTCCGCAATCAGGGCACATCCAATGTAAAAATAAACGGATCTACCATTCTTGCACCCGGAGAAAGTAAAGAGTACTCCGCACAGGATGAATCTAATTTAACCAATACGTTTTCATGGTCTTTTGTCATTACCGGTGCAACCAATAATGCGCTTGTTATCACTAGGGGTAAACGTATAGCATCATATGTTACGGTAGCAACACTAAGAGCCTCTTAATTATGCCCAGAATAAAGTATAGTGCTCCAAGAGGTTCGGGCGGTACCGCAGTATCAGATATTCCATACGGTGCAAGCTGGGATGGGATAACGACTATTGCGCCCTCAAAAAATGCGGTCTATGATCGTATTCAGCTAATCGGTTACGTGACAGGTAACATAGCCTATCAAAACCCAATAGGGGGAAACGATTCAACCGCTGTAATAGGTAACCGCTTACGTCCTTTTCTTACAATAGGTGCAGCCATTACCGCACTTGGGATACTTCAAAACAGTGCCTTATATCTTTCTTCAGGATATAATTATTTGGATGATACGAATGCCGTTTACGGGCTTAAGTCTCCGGGTTCATATTACGATATCATTGCAGAGCCGGGATGCAAAGTAGATTACTACGGAAGCTATGGCTTATATATATCCAATGCTTCAACATTTGGAGGTGTATATGGATATTTAGATATGAACGCCTATTCATCTACCTATACAGGTTCTGTAGATGGAGTAAACAATTATGCTTATAATATTGGAGTGGCTACAACTCCTAAAAAGTTTGAATGTATCAATGCAACGAATCAAAACACGAATACTTCAAGTGGAAACTTTCGTCTAGGAACATGCACCGGTACGGCTCTCACGATTAATAATATGGGTCGTATCGCATCCCGTGGCGGTATAACATTCTTCTGTGATGCCGGGAGCCGACTAGCTGTTGATAAGATCAATCTATTGCAGAATGTAAGCGTCTTAAGCGGCATGCTTAAGATATATAATCCCACAGATTTACAGTTAAGGAATATTTCCAATACTCAGGCGTATGCTAATTTCAACGGATGCAGTCAACCATATTTAATGCAGATTACTGATAACGTTGGAACCGGGAATATAAAATTTGACAATTGTAATTTTACTCCTCAGGATGTTACCGATGCAACTTTCAAAGTTATTGAAATAATTTCTTCACAAGCGAGTCTACCAAATCTTGAATTCAAGAGGTGTGATGTTCAGGGCCGTTTCAGCACTTTATATTCGAAGGCGGGATATTCATTTTATACTGCTTCAAATATTTCTTTTAAAGGTAGGGATACCTACTATGAAACGCCTATCGGAGGTGCAGGTACAATCACAAATTTAATTTCATCCGGTAACGGATTAATGTACGAACCAAATTTATAAGGATATGAGCTATATAGTAAAAAGTATTGTCTATGTGCCCGAGTCTGATATCATTCAGGCGCTTGTGTCATTCGCCTATAAAGGCATTAATCAGTTCGCTGTAATGAGTTACTTAACTTCAGATCATTCCGGTCTTACAACTGATATAAAAGCTTTGATTGTAACAGCGACATTTGATACTCTGGTATTGAATGCAATATCTGAGAAACAATATTTAATCGACAATCCAGATTTGTAAGCTATGTCATTCCCAAGTAGTAATGCGCCGGGCTTACAAGTGCCCGAAGAAGTCGTAAGGCGTAAAACGGCCATTACGCCGGGTAATATTCCGGTCTTTGATATTGACGGAAAAATTATAGACAGCGGCGGTAAGTTAATTGGGCCGGGATATTTAAGCCCAAAGCTGACGCGCTTTTATCAGAAATTATATTCAAACCCCGGATCTATAAAAATTGGGTTTATAGGGGATAGTACCTCTGACTTTGCGAGCAACGCAAGTCAGATACCTGTATTTACTCAGGTTGCTTATGGTCAAGCAGGAGACCCGTTGGGTGCATTGAATTATACAGCAGTGGGAGGTTTTCCTACATGCTTACCAAATTTTGGAAGTGGCGGGCAAACATTAGCGGCATGGATAGGGAACCCTACAGGCTCAAACGGATTGAACGCTGTCATTGCCGCCGGGTTAGATCTTGGGATCGTTGCACACGGGATTAATGATGCACGAACAAATTCAGTTACTAAAGACCAATTAAAGGCTTTGATTATTCAGCAAATGAATTCGCTGATTGCAGGAAGCCCCGGCACAGATTGGATTCTTAGAATGCCTAACAGCTTTAAGATCCCGGCTACAAACACATATATTCAGCAGGGAACATACCCTTCCTTAGCGGCCGCCGCTAAGGCACAAACAGACATCTTATATTACGCATATAAAGAGTTGGAAAACTACTGGCCCAATGTATTACTTTTTAATTCGCAAGATTTAATATTTGGAAGAGTTTGCCGGGCAACTACATCACTTATGAGTGATGATATTCATCCAAATTATGATCTGATTGTAAAAGAGCTTGTAAATATTATTGCACCTCCGCTCCCTTTTTCAAAAGGTCTAAGCGTTGATGCGATTAATGTAAACTTTCCAGCACCTTATACGATATATCCTCGTGCTATGGAGAACACAGATTTCTATGATCTGATTGCTTCAGCCAGATATAATGCGCAAGGAGCAAACTATATAGATGTTACATGCGATAACGCATCAATACTATCCGGTTTATTAAGAAGAGGCGATATCATTAATTTTGGCGATACTTTTTTTATAAATACCAACATAACAGTATTCACCGCTCTAACCGTTCAGGATGCAACGCATTTAAGAATAATTTTCACGGGATCGGTTCCGGCTAATACCATTACAGGCGGGCCGGTAAAATTCTTTAGAAGTAAATACTACAATGATATAAACACAATGCCGTACATCGACAACAGAGTCGTGTATAAGTACATTCGAACTGCTAACATCTCTGGCGGCAATGGTTACATTGATATAAGTACATCAGATCAATCATTAATCTATGGCTATAACGGCCGATATGGATCTACCATTGTGCCAGCAAGCAAGTGGCAATTACTAACCACAAATGTTTTTATTGTTGCAGGTCTTGCACCAATCGTATTAACAGGTGCTTCTTTTATTACTCTTAACGAGACAACGCTTAGAATAAACATTGCTGGTTCTTACGGGGCGTATGCTGGTAATGCAATTATTGCAGGCACACAGAATTTCGAAGATCCTTTTTCTATTAAAACTGCTTGCGCTTTATTATACGGAAATCCGGCATTTACTTCCTCGGACGTGTATGGAAGAATGGGTGTATCTGGTTCAGGATTATACTATAATGGCGGCAATGGGAAAGCAAGTGTGCCGGGTGTTATTTATTTAGATAGTTCAGATCCGGCGGGCAATACAATTACCAATACCATTGCAAAAACGTACTTTGCTTCTTTGTTTTCATTCATTGCAAATACTATTAATCCGGGTGAGGGTATTGATATAGAATGTTCTTTTGTTTTATCAACAGCGGCGACTCCGGGCAATATAATATTTACAATCGAATTGGGCGGCAACACAATAGCGCTTACTATTCCTTCAACAGCTTTACCAGCATCTGCGAATGGAGCACTTGTGAAATTAAATGCCAGCCTTTTTGCAAAAGGATATACTGCAGGTTATACAGCGGTTGGAGGCAATGCATTATTATCTGGCGGGGTGTCTGCGAATGTTATTCGGACAACAGATATACCGGCACTCAGTGGTACGGGCGTTAACTTAACGATTGCCAACAATCTCAGAATATCTACACAGTTCAGCGTTGCAGACGTTGGAAACATTATTGTAATGAAAACAATGAAAGTAATTACTCATAACTCATAATATGGAACTACACGCACCGATCGATATGGCAATACCTGCATGGGGAATATTTATCGCTATGATTACACTTGTAATCAAAACTTTTCAAAATGAAAGTAAGATAGATCTTCTGACGAAAGACTTCGACGACTTCAAACAGGAATACCACAGAGACCGTAAGCAGATCATGGAATTCTTCATGTACTACAAAAAGCAATTCAGAAATGAAGAATTATAAAACAACGGTACAGGGTATACTCATACTTATCACTGTATTGCTTATGCTTACTAAAAAGATATCCATAGAACAAATGAGCGCGGCAATAGGTGTGTTCACGGCTCTAGGCTTATTCGCATCTAAAGATACTAAAGACAATGACACTAAATAACCCCCACAACCCATTTATGTTATGGTTCATAAGAACTATACTATTTATTCTTTTTGTAGGAATGCTTCTCTGTTCAATGAGCTGCAGTCCGGAACAGAAATTAAATAAGTTATTAACGACACACCCTTCTTTGATAAAAAAAGACAGCGTATTAGTTCACGATACTATTGTAATCCCCGGGGCCGCTTCAGAGACAACGACACGAATGTCTGAAGGCTCTCGGGATACAATACACATTTATCATAATAATATTAGTACCGAATATGTAAAGCAGCCGGGAGATTCCATATGGATTAAAACGAAGTGCCCGTCGGATACTATATACAAAGATCATTTTATTCCTGTGTATCATTATAGAGACTGCCCGCCCGATCATAGTAAGCCATGGTATAAACCATTTTTTCATGTGCCATGGTGGGTAAAGGTATTATTAATAATATCGGCGGTCGGTGTAGTTCTGATGCTGATAGCAAAAATTATAAAGTAAAAATCTTAACTGTCCCACGGTTAGAAATCCTAAAGATACTCCGGAACCTAGTTCCGGAGATCTCTAGGCTGTAACCATAATCACGCTAATAATCATGGCATCATACAAGATAGCATATTCCATTTCAAGAAGAAACGAAGGTGGGTATAATCCGGGAGATTCTGGAGGAGAAACATACAAGGGCGTAAGTCGTAAGGCTAATCCCAATTGGGCTGGTTGGAAAATTATATATGCTTATAAAAAAGCAAACGGCCCAATCGCAAAGGGTGCGTATATAAATAATACTCAGCTTGACCAGCTTGTAATAAATCTATTCAAGTCAAACTACTGGGATATGATGAGACTTGACGAAGTTGATTCTCAGAACATCGCAAACATAATGTTTGATTTCTCATTAACTTCTAATTGGGACAGATCCGCTATAGATGCACAGAAAGCCGCCGGATTAACAGCGGATGGAAAGATAGGTACGGATTCGTTACGTGCGCTTAACGGCGCAAAAGAAAAGGACCTTGCAAAAAAGATTCTGGCATACAATCAGCAATACTATTCTGATCTGGCTAAGAAACCTAAATACGCATCTTACCTTCATTCCTGGACTAGTAGGATAGATTACTTCAGTAGCATTATAGATAAGATACCAGGAGGCGCAGCGGGCGGCGCTGCAATTGTATTAGGTCTTATCGGTATTGGAACCGGGATTTTTTTTTTAGCGGGATCCGGTAAAGGAAAGAAAAAGAAATAAACATTTTTTATTATATTTGAGTCCATACATTTGTTTACTTAAAACACCGGAGATAGACGCCCGGTGTTTTTTTATGCTCCCTGCAATAGCCTTGCAACCGGTTCCATATCACGCATGATCTTTTTCATTCCGGTTCTAACATACCAGCTTTGTGTTGTCCGTATAGACTTATGGCCTAGCATACGGGATACTGTTTCAATCGGTACGTTGTATTCATTGTGCATTAAGTGCCCGAAGGTCTTACGGGCGCAATGAGAGGAAAGTACTTTAGGTAGCTTACAAATTTTAGAAATAGATTTTAAATAATCATTTGTCTTTTGTTTCACTTCTATATACATTTGTACATGTAATTACTACATGTAAATGTAAATATTAACAAATACTATTCAAAACATTGTACCATTAATTTTAAATTATGTTTTCTGTAATCGCTCTTTTTAGCTTT
This sequence comes from Pedobacter sp., assembly GCA_043758305.1. GTDB lineage: Bacteria > Bacteroidota > Bacteroidia > Sphingobacteriales > Sphingobacteriaceae > JAQSWM01. Next base: position 12,851 of record JAYVNR010000037.1, read on the forward strand.
TTAACCGCCGGGTGTGTATTCGAATTCGAATTCGGGATTGTTAGATCTATTATTAAATCAGTCACTAAATAATACAATAGATATATGTCAGAATTCACAGAGCTAATCATACATGTGATTTATTCAAGTGTATTAGATAAAATAAAAATTAGCCCACCAAGGAATCCTGAAAACATGGATTGGGAAAAAATTGCACTTGAAAGAATAGAGATTAGGAAATCTCTTGAGGAAATGGAATTAAAAATTAAAAATGGAATACCAATTCCGCAGGCTGTGCAAGAAATGGAATCCCGTTTAGCTGAAAAATTTGATCAGGTGCGTTTGGGAAGAGCTACAGTTATTTCTTTAGAGTATAGCTAATTCCAATATCAATAGGATATAGAGCTTTCCTTACTGCCAGTTCAAATTATAATTCGGTCATAATTACAACGTTTGATTTGTTACAATATAATAAAAGCATGAACAAAACGATTAACATCACAAAAGCGAATCAGCTTCCATTAAATGGACACTTCATTTGTACCTATAATGAATTGCAGTTCATTCATTACAATGGAGAATTCGAACTGAAAGGTACTGAAGTAGGAGCGGTGATCTTCAACCCGACACAGGCTAAATTCTTTATTGATAAAGCAGGCATTCAAGACTTAAAAAAAATATTATGCACGGAAGTATTCTCAAAACAGAAATTAAAATGAGCGATAAGATAGAGCCTCGAAGTGAGCGTATAGCTAATCTGAAAAAACGTGTACTCGCAGTTCGGAATTTATTACCTAAAAACTTCATATCGATAATCGTTAAGAAGTATCCTGCCTATGATAATTTGGTAGGAGGTACACTTATATTAAATATTATTAACCTGAGATCTTCAAGTGAAGAGATAACTGTTATTTTAGAACAGATAGCTACAGACTATCAAAGTAGCTTAACCAATCTTATCAAACGATCATGAATAATACAGTTCAAATTCAGAAAGTATCTTAATTAAGTAATCAATCCATTTTATTAATCAATACCATCACATGAAAATCATGTGAGTAGAATCCCATTGCCAAAATTTTAAAGTTATGTGTGAAACTAATTTCGAATTAATCAATCAAAAAGACTTCGACCACTTTCTATCTATAGGAGTAAAAGAGGTTAACAGCGAGAGTGGTATCATTAATTTAAGAACAGTTATACAGGTTAATACATCCGATGCTACTGACTTTGCCGCACGGCTCGAAATCCATTTAGAGGACAAGAATGAAAACGATGTGTATGATTTGCTGAAGGTGCTGATTCATGGACATGAATGTCTTAAAACATTCCCGCAATGAAAGACCAAAGCGAATTCACGTACCATGTGTACGTTAACTATTCAGCGCAACAGGTGCATATTATTAACGATAGTCAAAAGGATATTTACAAAAAGGTACACGCTTCAGAGAACTACTATAATGCAAGCACTAAGTTTTCAGAGTATGGAATGATAGAAAGGGGGCTGACCTTTGCCGCCGGTCTAACCAACAGACACAATTTTCCTGTAGTGGTTATGTTTGAAGTAGTACCGTTTCCAAAGCCTCCAACCTTCAAAGAAATAGTATTTGATTTCATGAACGAGTACACGTTTGCTATTCAGCGTGCATGCATACCCGTTTTTTTCTTTATGCTTTTTACTGGTCGTATCAGAAGTGTATACGACGTGCTCTGTTTGCCAGGTGAAGTGAAAAATAAATACAGCTCGTTTCCTGCATGGCTTAACATATTATTTATTGTTGAGTTCTACGCTTCGATTCCAGTATATGCATTAGTTATATATAAAGCAGTTGTATGGCTTTTCTAAAACTATCCATAGACGTCGAACAGATGTTTGTAGGTAAGCGACTCTACGGCATTGATAAGGAACGTTTAGCCTTTTTGATTCAATCGCAATTCGAAGCGGTCAATAATTACGAATTGGTATTGATCGCACGTGCAATGGATTTATACAATTATCAGTTCGAGGTAAAATACGGTATCACTTTAAATATGGAATAATATGGCAACTCACACTTTAAAAACATGGCCGGGGATCTATAAAGATGTAATAACCGGAGATCTGAAATTTACAGTACGACGTGCAGACAGGAATTTTAAAGTAGGTGATACAATCCACTTGAATGAATTTCTTCCATCGAACGGAACTTATACAGGCCGTTGGACTGAATGTGAAATCACTCACATACTAGAGGGTGACAAGTTCGGAATTGATAAAAGCCATGTAGGTCTTAGTTACAACCTAATAAAGTAAATGAAAGAAGTATTCACAAACGCAAAGTATACCATTCTAAGAACGGTAATTCTTGACAGAGCTTATTATGTAGTGCTTATTTTAAAAATGCTCACGGTGTCGGACTTCATAGATATAGCGAAGATCCTGCACAGCGGAGGTAGAAACATTAAAGTAAAGTTTCGATTTGCCGGAGCGCCTAAAGTTAAGCATGCAATAACAAAAAGGCCAAAGCCTCAAATTAAACAAGGTCAATTAACATTCTAAATTTTACAACAATGATTAAAATTCAATTAAAAACTATCTTCGGCGAAATCGCATTTGAACATTCATCTTCGGAAAATACGATTAAAGAAACAGTAGAAAAGTATTTGAAACAGAATGTAGGCAAGTGGATCAATAACCTTGATTTATCTAATCTTGATTTGTCAGGAATTGAGTTCTACAACAGCACGTTCTACAACAGCAAGTTCGACAACAGCAAGTTCGACAACAGCACGTTCTACAACAGCACGTTCGACAACAGCACGTTCTACAACAGCACGTTCTACAACAGCAAGTTCGACAACAGCACGTTCGACAACAGCACGTTCTACAACAGCAAGTTCTACAACAGCACGTTCTACAACAGCACGTTCTACAACAGCACGTTCTACAACAGCACGTTTACTGAAGAAACAGTAAAAAATATTTTTAAAAACAATCTTTTGTTCTTATTCGATACTAATAAGACAGATTTTTTCATGATCCTTTTAAAGTCAATTCCTGAAATTTCAGGGCTTCGCAAATCACTGGTAGGAGGGAAAATAAACGGATCTACATACGAGGGTGAATGCTGCTGTTTAGTTGGTACTATCGCAAATGTAAAGGGCTGTAATTACAATAAACTTCCGGGTATCACTCCCGATTCTGGCAGACCGGCGGAACGTTGGTTCATGGGTATTAAGCCAGGCATGACAGCTGATAATTCGGTTATGGTAAAATTAACTATTGATTGGATTGATGAATTTATTTCATATGTACAAACTCAGAAATAAAACTCCAAAGAAGCCGAAGGTAAAGCCACCGAAACCTGAACCAATCATTCCAAATCAACTATCATTATTCTAATATGAAATTAGGCATCGCACACAAGGGATACTTCGACCTGCGGAACTCATGGTCTGCAAACTTCCATACAGTTGCTGAGGTCGTTCAGGAACTGGAAGCTGAATATAAGATCATGAAAGAAAAGGGCGTGCCTAAACCGATCCTGGATAAGCGTGACAGGCAGATAGAGACACTGATTGAATTCTATAACCTCACTGAACAGATGTTGAAGGTATATGATGAAAATCTAAAAGACTACCGGGAATCTTTGAAAACAGAGCGTGAACATTCTGATATGTTGCTAAAAACAACAATGCAGAATTTACAATACATGGTGAAACACTTTAAAAATAAGTCTGATGGCATTAAGTCGTAAGGAGAAAGATGCACGCAGTGAAGTAGCTAACAGCCCGGAAAAGGAAGCCAAACCAAAACAAATAGGATTTGATTTTGTGCAATTGAAGTTTGATAAGGAAGGCGGCTTTCAGGATCTTAAAATTAAACTGGTAGAACTTCGGGATTTACTATTAAATTTTGGTTTTGCCAGATATGATATCGGGATGGTATTTACTTATGTAAAAGTTACCGATAAGGTTGTTGAAGAATGCAATTCAAATAAGATTATAGATGAATTCGAAGAGTATCTTAATTCACTACCTGATAAAATTGATATTGAAGGTGAACAGATAAAAAAGCAATATCTATTAAATAAAATATTCAATGGTTTAGGCACTTACTTCAGTGATAAAGTACTGGCACGTTTACGACCGGAAAAAGAAATACTATTCAATGCCGATCTACATAACAAAGCATTCTTTTATTATCAGAACGGTTACGTAGCTGTTACCGCCAATGGATACACCTTTCATAAGTTCAAAGAACTCGACGGTTATGTATGGAAAAACCAGATACTAAAGCGTGACTTTAAAGTGTTAGACCTGAAGGAAGAAATAGCTGATATATCTACAATAAAAGAACAATGGGGCGTGTTTGCAGATTTTATGTACAAAGTCTCCGGTCAGGATACAGATCGATTCCTTTCGCTCTGTACGCTTACTGGTTATAACCTGCACAATCATACCGAAGGAAAGTGTAAGGCCACGATACTTACAGATTCCGCAATAAGTGACAGAGCGGAAGGGCGTACCGGTAAAACTCTGTTTGGCAAAGCTATTGGTAAAATGGTGAATTGTTCAGATGATAAAAAAGTGTATTGCGAAATTTCGGGTAAAGAATTCGATCCTACTTACAAGCACAAGTATATGGCTGCTAAGCTGGATACAAAAATCATTCACATCAATGACTTAATAGACTACTTTCAATTTTCATCACTGTACAACGATATAACGGAAGGTATTGACATTAACGTGAAAGGTGAAAACAATAGCCCTCACATTAAGCCAAAAATTATACTATCAACGAACAGGACAATCCGAATTGAAGGTGCATCCGATCGGGATAGATGTGTTGAATTTGAATTTGCGAATTACTTTTCAGACAAGCGTTCCCCGGAAATGGAATACGGACACTGGTTCTTTAGGGATTGGAAAGAAGCTGAATGGTTGCTGTTTGATAATTTTATGATACTGTGTACTATGATGTATTTGCGACTTGGTGTAATGATGCCTAAAAGCATTAACCTTGAACGCCGCAAGCTGATGGATTACACAAACAATGAATTCGTCGAGTGGATGGATGACCGCATACGTGTTGGCATTACTAGATTAAACGATTGGTTCGATGTAAAAGAACTGAACGAAGAATTTGTAAAAATGCACGCAGACTTTCAAAAAGACAAACACCATACACAGAAGCGCTTTAATAAGTGGCTGCAAAACTACGCCAATTATAATAATAACCTGATGAATTATGTGAAGGAAAAACATTATAAGAAGCAAACAAGCAATTATCTATTTATGTTCGAACCTAACACCGAAGAGGAATGAAAAATCTAAACGTAAAACACTTCATCTTAATATCACTGTTCCTTGCACTGATCGTGCAGGTATTGAACACGAGTAGCCTCTATATCGGATTTTCTCACCTTGCAGATCCATACCGTACAATTGCCGGATACTTCATTGGTATATCTGCAGAGTTCTCAATTTTCATCTGCATCTATGCCGGGAGCCGTGCCGCCGGTGCATCGTTCGCAGTGATTACATTTTTCTGCGGAATTCTGTTTCATAATCATTGGCCGGAAGTGCAGATGAATTTCAATGAAGGTCACTTTTATTTCCCAACTCCGTTTCTTTCTTCCACACTATTGCAGTTAATGAACAGTGTATTGGTTTGGTTTCTATCAGATTTATTTATTCGCAAGCATGAGACTGAAAAAGCTAGCGACAGATTAGAAACTGTATTAATGCAGGAAGTATCCGTAAAGATGAATATTGGAATTATGAGCGACAGAATTTTAAAGGCTCAATCCGAACATGCAGATATTAAAAAGGCATTCGATCAAATGAATATTGAGTTATCAGAATTCAATCATAAGAAAGAAACACTACAACAGGAAATTATCACACTTCAAAAAAAGAAAGCAACGGCAAGCCGTGGCGTATCAGAATAATATCAGGTATGAAAACATTAGTAATTATCCTTATCACCTTGCTATCACGTTTAGCATGTGCACAGGACACAACGTTTATAAAGAACGGATACATTTTAGACTATCCACATTTATACATTCGAATAGACACAGTTCAGGCGGTCGTACAGGCACGCAGTTATTACAGGCGAAAACATCTATGTAATATCAGGCAGAACGGCTATATGTACTTTAAAATGGATCTGCATTCAACGTTTGGGAAACGCTTTACATTCCCGTTTGTCCCGGGATCTGTTATAATAATCACACGTAAAAAATTTAGAAGGGAGTATAAAATATGATTAATTATATAATACCTGTTCATCCATATAATCCTGCACCTATAATTAACCCTGCCTTAAGGCTCATACAACTAAAGATTCCGGATCAAGTAACATTAAATATCATGTTCCATCTACACAAGAAAAGGTAGTATTCACGTGTGTCTTTTGTCTCTCTATTATATTGGCATTTTGGGTTTCATGTATTATTCATAAAGATAAAATGTATGGAAGAATATAAAGCAAAATTTAAATTAGAAGATATTGTATTTTATAGAATGTCTTATAAATATAATAATGAAGAAAGAAGATATATCAGAATGATAGTTCGTTGTAAAATAATTAAAATTCATAATAATTACAGGGGATTTAAAGGAACGTTCGGGTATACAATAATGGTTATTGACGAGAAAAATTTTTGGTATAAAAAAAGATGGGGACATGTAAGTGAATCATCGTTAAGATTAGTATAATATGGATAAGCTAAATTTCTCATACAATTGGAATAATAAGTTGGATTGTTTTGTATTTACTTCGATCCGCTTAGCTACTGGAAAGTATCGCCTTGGTGAAACATATCAGGTCTTTTTAAAAGGATCTCATTATTGTAATGTGAAACTAATAGATGTTGCTGTTATTACATTGGATAAACTAAAGCCATGGATTGCATACCTGGACACTGGATACGATCTGAAGGAAGCAAAAGCGATCATTCAAAAGATGTACCCGGATGTAAATTGGAATACGCAACTAGTAGCGGTTCTGTTATTCAAAAGAGTTTCTATGCCGCATGACCCTGAAGTGACCAGGAAACAACCTGAAGGCACTATCAGTATTTTTTAACCTAATTCCTCTTTGCAGAACAAAAGCCCGGTAGACTACCGGGCTTTTTAATTATCTGATTTTACACCCCATCGTTCACGCATCATCTGAGCATTGTCAGAGGGTGAATCTTTTGATTCAATAAAGAAATAGCAGTTCAGTGCTTGGGTAATAGAAAGGAATATATCTAATGACGGTGAAAAGCGTCCGGATTCTATTCTCCAAACGGTTGACCGGGATAAACCTGTTTTTTCTGCAACTTCTTCACACGACATGTTAAGCTCTTCACGACGGTCTTTTAAGAAGGCCGCAATCATCTTACGGTCTTCAGTCTGTGGTGTTTTCATAAATATATAAGCTCCGGCATTACGCCGGAGCGGTTGAGATATTATTATTATTAGTCTCTTTCTGAAGCTCTATAATAACCCCAAGAATAATTACCGTATTGATCAATTTCAGATTCCCAGTTTTCAGGAACATTTGAAATAAATTGATCTCTTGAAATTGGATTGCCGTTGTAAAAGTAGTTGTATTTCATAATTATTTAGCCCATTTAGTACCCATACAAGATCTTTGATAATCAGCTTGCGTTCCGTAATCAACGCCACCGATAATAAAGCCAGAAGACGAAGAATCAACAGCATTTTCAACGTTTCTTCTTGACTGCGCTTTCTCTTCTTCTTTTTTGCTACCCGACTTCTTAGCTTTCTTAGCTTCAGATTTAATCTGCATTTCGCAGATAGCTTCAAAAGTCATTTTAGTTCCCATTGAAACCATTTTGTTTGCGTGATCGATAATGTGTTGCGGGTAGTTCATTTTATTTTTGCAGAGTTTAGCGACCTGCTCCGGTCTCTTTTTGATTTATTATTATAACGTAAATGTACAATTTATGTTTCATATTTGCAACATAAAATATAAATAAAAATATACCCCCCTTACTTTTTTATACTTTTCTCAGCATTTCAGCCATAGTAAAATATAAGTTGTTGATATTTAGATTTTTAATGTTGTTTTTTGT
>JAYVNR010000038.1:0-2279 GCA_043758305.1 Pedobacter sp.
TAGCAGCTCCGGGTTATCCGTGAAAAGCTTAACAGGTTTTTGCATTTCTAAAAAAAACGAATGTAATTATTAGGGTCAAATATATCTTATTAGCAATTAATTACAAATACTATTAGCATCTTTTAACCGCTTTTAGTTACCTACTATTTGCTTATTTTTGTATATATAGCTAAAAAGAGCTTCAAAAGTATCTGATAAGAAAAATGAATATAGGAAAGATCATTGCTGGATTAAGGAGCACAAAGGGTTGGTCGCAAAGTGATCTCGCTGCCAAAAGTGGTGTTTCCAGGGTAATGATCGGCAAGTATGAACGCGAGGAAGCTGTTCCCTCAATCGAGGCTGCTAAGAAGATTGCAGAAGCTTTTGTGGTATCCCTGGATTATCTTGCTGGCGAAGGAATAAATGATCAGTTCGATAAAAAGACTATACAGCGCATGCGCGACATTGAGGATTTGAGTCCGGCTATTAAGGAAAAGCTATTTTTCCTGATCGATACGATTTTAAGGGACACTAAAACCCAAAAGACATACGCCCATTCATAAAAAAAGCCCCAGTTAGGGGCTTCGTTATTTATATTACTTTGCCTTCTTTTTCGGTTTCCCGACTGGTTTTTTAGCTTTTGCACTATCAGCAAATGCGTAGGGATTATTTTGCATAGGGTCTTTTTTACGCATAAGATGATATTGCCGGTGAGCGCTGTCTTGTTGAGCCGTTGTTTGCGCTCCGGCTGTAAAAGCCAGGATTAATAATATTAGCAGGATTAGGTTTTTCATTATCTTATTACTTGTTGGGTTTCCACCAATCGTTTGGAAGCGGCAAGACATCTTTACTATTCGTAGCCATTGCTTTATTAAAAAATGATACCAGCGAAGTATCGGTCGGAACCTCATCACCAACTTTATAAACATTTTTCAGATTTACAAAATAACCCCCTTTAACGACTGATATTGATGCAGGTATAATATTTTCTTGCTTTGCATCATACCACTCCGGCTTATCAACCGAGAATATCCTATGAGTGTTCCGATCAATAATGAAAATGCCTGCTGAACTATATAAAGAGTTTCTTTTAAACGTAGAGTCTCTTACTAACGACTTATTCCGATTATCAAAAACGTAAAGATAACCCCTAATCCCTTTTCCTAAATCTTCAGATGTAGTTAGAAAAGCATGGTTATTAAAGATAAGACTCCTATGTCTTTTAAAGGAATTTCCCTTTATTTCATATATCCCGCTGTACACATTGCTTGAATTTATATTTATATTCTTTGGGATAAGGAATTTCAAGGTGTCGAATGTTAGATATTTATTATTTTCGACAGAAGATAGCTTCATTGATGAGTCGGCATTAATATCTACTGGCGCTTTTGACGTAACATCTCGACTGGAAGTTGGCTTATTCTCGCACGAAGACAAGAAGTAAACACATATTAACAAGTATCTAATGATGGCTTTGGTGTTCATATCTTAGCTGTATTATTGGTTTTGAAGGTCCGATTTTATTCGCCCATATGTGTCATTTTTATTTTGGGCATCGTTCGATTCCTTCGCTGTTTTATTAAGATGTTGGCTGACTTTTGCTGCACCATCTAAATCCCCTTTGCTAACCATATCTTGTATTTGCGACATGTCGCTGCTAATTAACTTGCTATCAGCTGAGATAATTGCATTATTATCTGCTATTCCTTGATCAAGTGCCTTAATAAACCGGCGAGAGATGCTACTATTTGCGCCTAATATTTTTGTTCCATAATCATAATTATTTACCTTATCTCTTTCCATATAAGCACCGCCCAATTTTTCATAATCCCCGGTATGATATGCCTTATCGAGAGCATCGGCGGTAACATCACCCGATAACGCAGTCATTGCAGTAGGCCAGTTCTTATCCAAATTATTAAAAAAGGCTGTTGTAGCACTACCATAATCTGAAAATGTCGCCATCTTTCCACCAGGCATTAGGCTATAAGGATTCTTATGTTTTAAAGCTCCGGAATTTGTCGCATAACCAGATTCTAAGGCAAGTTGGCTAACCAGTGTCAACGCACCTTCTGTAGAAGCACCCCTACTTTTTGCCTGATCATATAAACTAACAGCATAATTCAAGAAAAAATCTCTGTATTGAGCGGGGGTTACATCGCCACCTTCAAAATCAAAAAAACTAACAGGGTTATCTTTACAATAAACATAAGGGCTAAAGTTACTGTACTTTGCTGCCATAGGATCAATACTCGTCCACCTTGCTATTACAGGATCATAGAATCTCGCGCCATAATCGT
>JAYVNR010000039.1:0-2268 GCA_043758305.1 Pedobacter sp.
GAATTTTTATGTATTGAATGTGAAAAATAAAGGTGGCTTGCCCATGCCCGTCATCGTAAAAGCCAATTATGAAGACGGCACGGAAGAGATTTTCAGAATCCCTGCCGAAGTGTGGCGTTTGAATGATAAAGAAGTAAAAAAGGTAATTCCAACCGATAAAAAAGTAGCTAAATGGACATTAGACCCATTTATGGAAATTGCGGATATTGATACGGACGACAACGCTTTCCCCCGTGAGCCAGAGCAACCCTCAAGATTTCAAGTGTTCAAAGCACAACGCCCAGCACAGCCAAATCCAATGCAACAGCAAGCGAAACCGAATGCGGTGCAGGGGGCGAAGAATTAGGATTTTGTTTTAGATGATTTACCACGTTTGCCCGGATTTGAGAATCGGGGCAAACATGGTAAAAAGTTATCAGGTATAATTATTTTATAGCGGTTATTTGCCTGATAATTCTATTTTCTGCAAGGCTTACAATGCTTATGCTCAAATCATTATTTAACACATACACCTGTTTTCCATCTCTGGAAAAAACAATGGCTTGCCTTGGCTCTCTAAATCCAGTAATAGTTTTTGTATTTGTAAAGGTGGCTATATCCATTACCGAAATAGTGTTATCCATTTTATTACCACTTAATAATATAGTTTCATCAGGCGGTAAGGAAGCACCGTAAGAATCTTTACCCACAAGGATTGTTTTAAGTAGTTGAACAAAAAATTTCGGGTATTTTAAAGTCAATTTATGCGAATGATGCCCCAATAAGCAATAATTAATAAACATGATAACTTTTGCTCAATCACTTAAAGAATTTTTCAAGCAAAAATTTAAAAATCCCTTTTAAATATCTATATCAGATACATAAAAAGGACTTTACATCAGTGTAGAGGAGTTACTACTTTTCAGTATTTGTCACCAATATCGCTTTTCCTGCTTCATCAAATAAAACAACATGCGTAAAATCTTTTACAGATTTATCAACCATGGTTTTTACAACCCCAGTTGTTTGTCCCATGTAATTTCCTTTGTCATCAGTTTTAAAAGTATTCAGTATAAAGTCGGCATTATAAGGCTCCATTACAGATTTTGTTAGTACCAATGAATAAGTGCTCATTGGCCGAAGGTGATTAAAACTTTGTTGTACCAGGTCGGTAAGCCCAATACTCCTCACTACCAATACAGCTTTGCCCATGCCCATATTGATTTCCTTCAAATTAATGACCTGGCTATTTTCGCTATTAAGTGCTGTAAGGTTTGTTTCATTTTCAGGATGGGCTACTGCATTGCTGGCATATACAAGTGCCTGTGGACTTTGACCGATCGGAATGGTTTTTACAAGCTCCATTTTTTGAAGATCAACAACCTGCACTTTATCATCATTCTCTAAACCTATGTAAGCAAATTTGCCATCTGGTGATGGCCAGATGCCGTGTGGTAATGAACCAAGAGCAATACTATCGGTTAGCTTAAAATTATTGTTTACATCGAATACCCGTAACTTATTTTCGCCACCCACCGTTACCAGCATTAATGATTTTTTATTGAGCATGGTAAACGTAACATGGTTGGTTATGAGGCCGGTTTCCAAAACTTTTTCTACACCCATTGTTGCGGTGTTAATTACCGATACTTTGCCAACATCTTTATGTGTAATGGCCATCCATTTTCCATCAGCACTGTAAAATATATTAGGTGAAAAGGGACTAATTACAGGTATTTTTTTTACCACTTTGTACGTGGCCGTATTCACTACATCTACTTCGGGTGTAAAACTGGAACATACATAAGCAAATTTTCCATCTGTTGTAAAAGCTACCATACCCGGCCCATCCGCAACTGGCACTCTTTTTACTTCCTTCATTGTACTTACATCGATTACACTTATATAAGCTTCGCCTCTTATGGAAATCCAAACCTGTTTGCCGTTGGGTGTAAACGTTGGCTCATGAGGAGAGCGGCCAACATACACTGTTTTTAAAACTTTATTATTTTCAGTTGATACAAACGTGACTCCATTGGAACCGATGGAAACTACTGCCAGCATTTTTGTCTGCGGATTGTAACGTAGCCCATGTACCAATGCCTGACCTTTGTATAAAGCTGTGAGTATATCGGGTTGTGGTTTTCCTAAAACTATTTCGCCCAATAATGTTTGAGTAGATGGATCAATGACCGATACCGTATTAGATACTTGGTTGGCGGTATATACTCTATCGTGATGATAAGGTTTTTGAGCGTTGGCTGCTTGTTGCAGCAAAAAAACTGCCGA
>JAYVNR010000040.1:0-7199 GCA_043758305.1 Pedobacter sp.
CAAGCTGGTCAAAAAGAAGCAGCCTCTGTTGTTGTATTTTCCAATTCCTTTACAGGGAAAGGCTTGGCTCCACGGGTTGCCGCTAAATTGGAAGCGGGCTTGGTTGCCGGTGCTGTGGCATTGCCCGAAATTGACGGCGAAAAAATCACAGTCAAAAAAACCGCCTTTTCGGGGAAAGCGTTTGCGTTCACAGAGCTCCATTCTAAAATCAAAGTAATTTCATTAAACCCCAATTCTTATCAGGTAAACGAAACTGGTTCAACAGCACAGGTGGAAGATTTTATCCCTGAAACTGTAGATGCTGATTTCGGGACTATTGTAAAAGAAATCATCAGGGCAACGAATAAGGTATCGCTCCCAGAAGCTGAAATAGTTGTATCTGCTGGCCGCGGATTAAAAGGCCCGGAAAACTGGGGCATTATTGAAGATCTGGCGAATGCTTTAGGAGCAGCAACCGCCTGTTCAAAGCCAGTTTCGGATGCTGGTTGGCGCCCTCACGAGGAGCATGTGGGGCAAACGGGCATTGCGGTTAGCCCTAACTTATATATTGCTATTGGCATTTCTGGTGCTATACAGCACCTTGCAGGGATCAGTTCGTCTAAAGTTATCGTGGTAATAAACAAAGATCCGGAAGCTCCATTTTTTAAAGTTGCAGACTATGGGATAGTTGGCGATGCGTTCGAAGTTGTACCAAAATTAACAGAAGCCATTAAAGCATATAAGGCACACTTATAAAATTAAGGCTTGTTTTGAGCAATCTCAAAACGACAAAACCTATGAAGAAATTAAAATTAGATATTGTTGGTTTATCTTATAGCCAAACACAATCTGGAGCATACGCTCTTGTTTTAGGCGAAGTTGGTGGCCGGCGCCGTTTGCCCATAATTATTGGTGGATTTGAAGCGCAGGCTATTGCCATTGAGATTGAAAAAATGACTCCCAGTCGCCCGTTAACGCATGATTTGTTCAAATCTTTTGCCCAGGCTTATAGCATCAATATTCAGGAAGTTATTATTTACAACCTGGTAGATGGTATTTTTTATGCCAAGCTGATTTGTAACGAAGGCAAAAAAACTACCGAAATTGATGCCCGTACATCGGATGCTATAGCTCTTGCCGTACGCTTTGAATGCCCCATTTATACCTATGAATTTATTCTGGCCAGTGCCGGAATTGTTATAGAAGGGAACGATTTTGTATTTCTTGAAAATATTGACAGCCCTGCCACCGAAGAGAAATCGGCTGCCCCCGTGCCAACTAATTACACTTCCTTAACAGATGATGAGCTGAAAGAAAAACTCCAACAAGCTCTTACAGATGAAGCCTACGAACGGGCTGCCAAAATCCGCGATGAACTGACAAAACGAAAATCTTCTTAATTGTTCTTAAAGCTTTAAGGGCAACAATTTTGAGGTTTTGTAAGATGAAAATTGCATCTATTATTTAATATTTATAGATTACGGCTTAAAATGTTAATCCCGCTATATGAATATTAAATTCCGCTTAACGTTAATGAGCTTTTTCCAATTTTTTGTGTGGGGAGCTTGGCTTATAACAATTGCAACGTATTTTTTCTCCAACCCCATTGGGCAAACAGAAAATGCGGGCGTTAAATTTGGAGCGATATTTTCTACCCTCGCCATTTCATCGCTTTTTATGCCTGCCCTCATAGGCATAATTGCAGATAAATGGGTAAACGCCGAAAAGCTTTACGGAATATTGCACATACTTTATGGAGCTATATTATTTTACATCCCTCGGGTAACCGATGCTGACACGCTTTACTACGTGATCTTTGCAGCGATGATCTGCTATATGCCCACAATTTCTATGTCGAATTCTATTGCATATACCATTTTGAAGAAGAATGATTACGATGTAGTAAAGGTATTTCCGCCCATCCGGGTGTGGGGCACAATTGGATTTATTGCTGCTATGTGGGCTACAAATCTTTCTGGAAGCAAGGCAAATACCAATCAGTTTTTAATAGCTGGTGTTGGTGCAGTATTATTAGGGCTTTATTCTTTTACGCTGCCTAAATGCCCTCCACAAAAATCAATAGCCAAAGACGCTAAGTTGACAGATCAATTAGGCTTACAGGCCTTCAAGTTGTTTGGCAATTACAAAATGGCGTTCTTCTTTATATTTTCTATGTTGCTTGGTGGCGCCCTGCAATTAACCAATATGTATGGAGATACATTTTTAGATGATTTCAAAAAGGTGCCTCAATATGCAGACTCTTTTGTGATAAAATATTCTACCATCATCATGTCTATATCGCAGATATCAGAGACCTTATTCATACTTGCTATCCCCTTCTTTCTAAAGAAATTTGGCATTAAGCGGGTAATGTGGTTTTCTATTATTGCCTGGGTATTCCGGTTCGGCTTATTTGCTTTTGGCAATCCTACAGACGGGCTTTGGATGATTATCCTCTCCTGCGTTGTTTACGGTATGGCATTTGATTTTTTCAATATTTCGGGTTCATTGTTTGTAGAATCAACAACCGATCCTGCTATACGATCAAGTGCTCAAGGATTGTTTATGATGATGACAAATGGGGTTGGAGCTTATTTGGGAAGCACGATAAGTGGCTGGGCTATTGATAAATATTACATTTTGCCAGGCGGCGATAAAGATTGGCATGCAATCTGGCTGGCTTTCTCAACTTATGCCCTGATATTGGCCATTGTATTTCCTTTTGTATTTAAGTACAAGCATAATTCTCCTATAAATGAGCCTATAGCTCATGTATAATGTTTATTGCAAAAGCCAATGCCCAAGCCAGTTGTAGTCATAGAATATTGCCCTAAATGTCATTGGCTGCTTCGTGCTTCATATATGTCGCAAGAATTGTTGACCACTTTTGAAGCTGAATTAGGCGGGGCATTGTTAAAACCCTCTGAGGTGGCAGGGCGATACACAATTTTTATTGATGATGCTTTGATTTTTGACCGTAAGCGGGAAGGGCACTTTCCAGAAATCAAACAGCTGAAACAATTAGTTAGAGATATAGTTAGCCCGGGGAAAAGTTTAGGCCATTCTGATAAACTATAATTTATCAAACCAATTGTCGCATGCGTTGTTCTTAAACATAACAGACTTTTTTAAAAGAAACATAAAAAATAATCTAAATCTATAAACATGAGCGACAAATCAAAAGTAGCAACAGTAGTGCTGGCAGGGCTGGCGGCTGGTGCAGCAGCCTGGTATTTATTGGCCACGGAAGATGGCAAAGCCACAACCGATAAACTTGTAGATTCATTAAAAAACCTGAGTGGCACTTTTAATGATATTAAGGACAAAGCTGTGGATACTATAGACCAGCTAACAGGCCAGGCAAATAAAGTAGCAGAAAACTTGAAATCTACTGTAGAAACAGAATATAGCAATATTTAATTTATTGGATATTTCATAAAAAATCCCGGCGATTATCGGGATTTTTTTTGTGCGGTTTTTTTTAGCTCGCTATTGCATCTAAACAGTGATTTACTCCTCAAAGCGACAGTATAGTTTCAAAAGCAGATATTTGCATAATGAATAATCCCATTAAGCCTAAGCTCTATGTTTTGGGAGCTGGACCCGGCGACCCGGAATTGATAACAGTTAAGGCTTATAAAATTCTTCAACAAGCAGATGTTATATTATACGACAATCTTGCAAATAAAGACCTTCTAAACATATCTCCCACAAACTGTGAAAAAATTTATGTTGGCAAACGGCCTTATGGAGATTATACCCCCCAAGAAACTATTCATGAAATAATAAAAGAACAAGCATCCCTAAAAGAGAATATTGTCCGTTTAAAAGGAGGAGATCCTTTTATTTTCGGCAGGGGCTTTGAAGAAATATTATTTGCACAAAAGCACGGAATTGAAACTATGTATGTACCTGGAATTACCAGTATGCAAGCTGCCGGAATTGAGGGCATACCCTTGACTCATCGTGCAATAAGTGAAAGTGTGTGGGCTCTTACAGGAACTAAGAAAAATGGAAAGCTTTCTGGCGACTTACAACTTGCTATGCAAAGCAATGCTACTGTAGTGATCTATATGGGAATGAAAAAAATAGAGGAAATTATAGAATGCTATGTTTCTGCAGGAAACGGCCATATACCAGCTGCCATTATACAACATGCTTCTTTGCCTCATAAGAAAATTGAAGTGGGAATAGTACGGAACCTAAAGGATATGGCTGAAAAACAACAGCTTACACACCCCGCAATAATTATCATTGGATGGGTAGTAGGCGTTGAAAGCCTGATATAAAAAATGATTAAATAAAAATGCCCCGGCATTTACCGGGGCATTTTATATTTATTACAGAGATTATGCCTTACTAGGCTGCTGTAGCAGCCAGAGCATTTTTTTCTACATAATCTAATTCAAATACTGCAAGCTGGTTAAGTAAATTATAATGGAGCGTACCAAAAAAGTTAATAACAGCGTTGTCGCTTTTTCCTTGGATAAAGATTTTCTCTTTTAAGATTTCTCCGTGCGCAATATCCTGCTTTGCTAATAAAAGATCCTCATCTTTAATTGTGAAAGAAGAACGATCAACACCAAACTGCCTTAAAATTTCATTAAAGCTGATTCCTTTTAATAATACCTCATTTAGTTTCATAATCTCTGTTTTATAATGGTTAATAAATATAGTATATCGTAGATTTAACATTACAAATGTAATACCAAATAATATCAATACAAAATAAATTATCAATAAATTACAAGATATATTAAAATATTTTCAATAATAGTTTAGATTACTTGACAAATATGTATTTATGTTGATAAATGACCTGTTTTGAACAAGAAAATCTGATTGTAAGAAATCTAATTGGCACAAATTTTTTACGCTGATGTTTGCTTTTCTATTCACCAGGTGTATTGTAATTAACACTAATCTAATATGTTTCCAAAGCCCCCTATATATCTCCCGTTTACTAAAGGGGTCTATTCTACTGCCCCCGCCCTTGTGAATCTTGAAAAAGCCGAAGTGCCCGAGGATAGATTAGTTTTTCAAATTGATAATGAATATGGGAAATATTTGCAGAACAAACAGCTATGCAGAGAAGAAAACATAAAGAAATATTATTGCGAGAATAATCTAAGCCCCGAAACTGTTATTAGAGCGAATAACTATATCGTAGAAAAATTAATAACAGATTATCCAGCCAAATATGCAATCGAATATAAAAATGGCACTTTCAGATTTATTAATAGGCAAAACAATGAAACCCTAACCTGGGAGGCTGATTGGATTTTAGTAAATAACTCCAATTATAGATCGCTATTTGATGCGCTCTGCTGTCAGGTACAGGAAGATGTAGCAATATGTCAATTACAGGGTGATAAAGACTGGCTTACTGCATTACATCTCTGTTCGCCAAATCATTGGGCAGCTCAGGATAAAATTGGCCAGCCTTTCGATATTGTACATGCAAATGTGCCGGGAATGGAAAAAATGATGCCCCATTATCCTGGCATGTTAAAATCAATACTAAATAAAGGGCCATTTACACGTTTCGCCTGGGGCATAGCTACAGATAATAGATTAAATCATCACCCCACCCCTTCTCCCAGATATAATAATGATTTATGGCATGGGAGAAATTTCCATGGCATTCAGGAGTTATTTCTTAGAGTTGAGCGTCAAAACCTAATTGGTTTTCCAGATGTAGAAGCATTTATGTTTACAATCCGCACATATTTTTACAATATCAAATCCCTTAATAAAAACGAACGCGATTTGTTGATAATGGCAATCGCTTCAATGAGTGATGAATCTCTGGAATATAAAGGCCTCACAGGTAAAATTGAGCTTATAAGGGAAATGCTATCAAATTAAGGCTCAGAAATATTTAAAATATTCTGGTTGACTATTACTTTATATTGTTTTAGCTTTCTGGTTGCAGGCCCCTGCACTATCTCGCCATTAATGGTAAATATGCTGCCATGATTTGGGCATACAAACTGATTCTGAGCATTTATAAAATTTATAGTAGTACCCTGATGGCTGCACGCTGCCTGAACAGCAGAAAACGATTGAGGGAAATTGCCCATCGTTGTTCTTAGCACTATTACACCGCTCATATTTACAAAATCGTTTACTGCTTTTAATTGAGAATCAAGGTTTATAGAAAAATTTACAGGCACAGCTAAAGGAGCTGCTGTGCCGGGGGCATATACAAAAAGAGAATTGCCAACAATATGGGTATTGTATATTTTTAGATTGCCTTTAGCAGGACCGTAGGTTATAATCCCCGCTAAATTGAATTCGCTACCATCTACCGGTGTTTCAAACTGCGACAGGTTGCTGTTAAAAACAACTGCCTTCCCATCGCAAAAAGCATCGGTAGCAACAAATGAAGCTGAATCGGCAGAAATCCCCGTTCGCACTAAAATTACACCATTCCCAGTTTTGCTTTGCCCTTTAAAAAGCAGTTCGTTAGCAAGATCAGCTTTTAGCAGATAATCATCCTCAATCAAAATATTTTTTTTCTTGCTACATGATGCTAAACAACTTGTACAAGCTACCGCAACACCAATTCCCAATTGGGCAAGAAATTCGTTCCTTTTCATTATAATGCATACGAAAAATTCCGGGAGGCAGTTTATTGCAATATCATAGTTTCCCTTTGTGAAAAAATCAATTTCTTATTTACAAACATTCATAATTTTATAGATGGAGTTTTTTGTTGATAAAAGTTCGATAGTGCGTAAAATATGGGGCAAGAGCGATACGGTACTTTTTATTTTTGCCGGCGCCTCGGCAGAATTTGCGGTCAATAAAGCTGTTGATTGGCTGTATTTTACAGGAAAGCTGCCAGCAGATCCCATAGGGAGGCTTTTTTCAACAGTAGAGTATGCCCGCAAAATTGTTTTCTCGGAAAAAAATGCTGCGCTAAAATCTATAGACCAGATCACAGCCATACACTCGGCGGTGGAAGCAAGCCGGGGCGCAAAAATCCCCGACTGGGCATACCGGGATGTGCTTTTCATGTTGATTGACTATTCCATCCGTTCATTCGAAGTGCTTGAGCGAAAGCTGAGCAAATCTGAAAAAAATGAGGTATTTGATGTATTCCACCGGGTTGGAACCCGAATGGGCCTTACCGGATTACCAGAGAACCATACTGCTTGGTTGAATATGCGGGAAGAGCATTTACAGAACAATACGGAAAAAAATCGTTTCACTAT
>JAYVNR010000041.1:0-7197 GCA_043758305.1 Pedobacter sp.
GCTGAGAAATCTGAAGTTAGAGAAGAAGAGAAACTCGATAAAAAAGAGGGGAGCTTTTTTGATAATCCTATTGTAAGGAGTGCCGGCAGAACAGCAGCAACTATCATTACCAGAAGTTTGCTCGGGGCTTTAGGACTGGGCGGCAGGAGCAGGAAAAGTATCTGGTAAAATGTCAAAAGCTGTATATCTGTATATATCTTTATGATTTTCAAGTGTTTATAAACTTATTTTAAATTTTAAAAATTACTTGGCTAATTTGCATTTCTGCCTATATTTGCACTCACCAAATGCGAAAGTAGCTCAGTTGGTAGAGCGCAACCTTGCCAAGGTTGAGGTCGCGAGTTCGAACCTCGTCTTTCGCTCCAAATCCCTTCCCGCCCCCGGAAGGGATTAGTTTTTAAAAGGTTTAACACCTGCTCAGATGGTGGAACTGGTAGACACGCAGGACTTAAAATCCTGTGACCTTAAAAGTCGTGCGGGTTCGATTCCCGCTCTGAGTACCAAAAGCCCTTCTCAAGGGCTTTTTTTTATGATTTATATTCTTCTGTATAATTTGTGCAAATTGACCTCTTGTTCACAATAGTTTTACAAATTATTTATACCCTACGGTTAGGCTTTTGGCAAAGTAAAATAAAACTTGCTGCCTTTATCTATGACACTTTCTACCCATATATGCCCTTTTGCAGCTTCTATGAAATCTTTGGATATTGCTAGCCCAAGACCTGATCCCGCCTTATTTCTCCCATCTGCCGGAACTTGGAAATACCTATCGAATATACATTTTTGGTAATTTTCGTCAATTCCCTTTCCATAATCTTCTACTGAGAATTCTATATAGTGGCCAGTATCTTTTACTCCAATCAATATTTCTGATTCTTCAGGGCTATACCTTAAGGCATTTGACAAAAAATTTATTAAAACCCAAGCCGTTTTTTCAGTATCAGCCATCACATTTGGCAGGGGCTGCTTAGTAACAAGTTCAAGCCGCACCCTTTTTTGTTGTGCTTGGAATTTAAGAGATTCTATAGCATAATTTACAATTATGTTAGGGTCTGTTGGGCTAAATTGTAGCTTAAGGTCCCCGGTTTCTACTTTGGTCAAATGTAAAAGCTCGCTTGTTATTTTTAATAGCCTTTCACTATCTTCACTAATGTTTTGTACCAATTGATATTGTTCATTATTGATTGAGCCAATGCGCTTATCCATCAGGAGCTTTGTACACATTTTAATAGAAGCTATAGGTGTTTTTAATTCATGAGAAACTGTAGCTATAAAGTTTGTTTTAGCTGTATCCAGTTCTTTAAACCGGGTTATATTACGTAATATGTAAACTTTTCCAACTGACTTTCCCGAGTTTATTAATACTTCATCTTCTTGTTTTTCGTATGATGGCACTATTATTTCCCGGCTATCCATTTGAAAATAGGAGTCTTTATCATCTATGTAAATTTTTAATTGTTTATCCAGTTCTCTGTTATCAATTAAAATTTTAAGCAGGTTATTCTCTGCCAGAAAATCTAAAGCGCTTTTACCAATCATGGAATCCTGTAGACTTAAAACCTTTTCTGCAGCAGCATTGATAAATAAAATTTCCTGTTTTTCATTCAATCCTATTATAGCATCCTGCATTTGTTCAATTATAGCTTCTATTCGAAGTTTTTCTGATTTAAGCGTTGCTATATTGGTATTTTCCCATTCATTTAGCTTGGCAGCCATTTCATTAAAAGCATTTGCAAGCTCCGAAAACTCATCATTTGAATTAAATTCTAACCTCTTATTATAATTTTGACGGCTTATCTCAAGTATGCCTTGAGAAAGTTCTCCCAGTGGATCAGCAATAAATCCGGGGAAATTTACGCTGAAGCTAAATAATACCAGGAAAGTGATACACGCTGCAAAGCTCAGATAAACCGTGCCGTTTTTTACTGAATTTTGAGCAGCTGCATTTTTTTTAACTATGGCATCCATATTCAATTCTTCTATTTTCCGGAGCTGATCATGTACCTGTTGAAGTGCAATTAGATTTACTTTTGACAAGGATAAATAAGCCTTATACAATACAGAAACAGCTTCTTTCTCACCCGTTTCTGTAAGGTTATTTTCTTCAAGCTTTAAATATCTATTAAAATCAGCTGATGCATTTGGAGAAAGAGGTATGGGGTTGTCATCAAGTATTTTGCGCATCTGATGGGCAAAACTTAATGATTCATAATTATCCTTAAGAATTACTTTCGCACTACCAGATATCTGGTTAAGATAAAACAAGGAGACAGCGCCAAAAAAAAGCACCACAACAAACAAAAATCCAAATCCAAGGTGCAGTTTAGTTTTAATTTTCATAATAGGTCCAGTATGGCTTGTGATATTAATTCTATCACACAATAAAAGAATAAGGGAACTAAATATTGTATTCCTCAAGCTTTCTATAAAGCGTTGTCAAACCCATGCCAAGCAGCCGGGCAGTTTCTGTTTTGTTCCCACCAGTATGTTTCAATACTTTTCTTATATGTTGTTTTTCTATCTCTTCCATCTTAAATGAACCATGTTCAGTAGGTTCAGAATGGAATTCTGAAGGCAACATGCTTGCATCAATACTATCGCTCTCAGTAAGTATCACAACTCTTTCCATTACATTTTTAAGCTCTCGGATATTGCCTTTCCAAGGATGATTGAGTAGCATTTGGATAAAAACCTCATCAGGCTGTAGATTTGGCTTGTTAACTTTATCACCAAATTTTTTCAGGTAATAATTAGCGATAAGCTCGATATCCTTTTTTCTATGAGCTAGTGAAGGCAAAAGGATACAAAATGCGGATAATCGATAATATAAATCTAATCGAAACTTGCCCGACTCGGCCTCATTTTTAAGGTTCTTATTTGTGGCTGCCAGGATTCGGACGTTTACTTTACTTGTTTGGGTATCGCCAACCTTAATGAAAGTTTGATTTTCAAGAACACGCAGCAATTTTGCCTGTAATTCAAGGCTCATTTCACCAATCTCATCCAAAAATAGAGTGCCTCCATTAGCTTCTTCCACCAAACCCTTCTTGTCCTTAGCAGCTCCGGTAAAGGCTCCGGCCTTATAGCCAAACAATTCGCTTTCTAATAATTCAGAGCTAAAGCCGCTACAATTTATAGCTACAAATGAATTGGAGTGGCGTAGGCTCTCATAGTGGATAGCCTGCGCAAACACTTCTTTACCCGTGCCAGTTTCGCCTAATAAAAGTACAGTGGTATCTGTAATTGCAACTTTCTTTGCAAGTAAAATGGCTTCTTTTATCTCTGACGATTGTCCCAGTATGGTATTGAAGCCGTGCTTTTCAAGAATATTCTTTTCTAATTTAAATAGACGGAATTGCAGCTTAGCTTTGTCCATAGCTTTATAGACAAGGGGTATAATCTTTTCGTTATCATCGCCTTTGGTGATATAGTCAAAAGCACCGTTTTTAATCGCTGTAACACCATCTTGTATGGTGCCAAAAGCAGTAAGATTAATAACTTCTATAAAGGGCTTTTTATCTTTAATTTGTTTTATGAGGTCAATGCCATTAATATCTGGAAGTTTAACATCGCTAATTACTACATGGATATCTTCATTTTCAACAATTTTCAAACCTTCTTTTCCCGAGAATGACTGTAATACTAAAAAACCTTCCAGCCCTATAATACGTGCCAGCAGGCTACATAATTTTTTTTCATCATCAATAATCAATACTGTGGGCTGCATGTATATATTAAATACAATAGTACTATTACCAAACTGTATATTTTAACTTTGATTTAAACCATCTGTATTAGATATCACCAGTTACGAAGTAAAATAAGAAGCCCGCAAGGCCATCCATATTAAGGTGACAAAACTATAAAACGAATAACACATGCGGGTTTATCTTTATATTTTAAAAGCCGTAACGCATTAAATAATGGTATAATTAGATTTGGGATGGATGCGTTTTAAAGAGATATTTGTTAAAGGTTTTACCACTAAAGGGATTTTTTCTATTCTTATCTCACTGGTGTCCAGTCCGAATGCCTTTGCATCTGAAAGTGCCATATTTTTGATAGCAAAATAACTCTTTAAAATAAAACCCTCTTTAAGGCTAAACTCATTTTCATAAGAAAGGAACTTTTCAAAAATAACAAACTGGAAATCTGCAGCCAGATTGGCTTGGCTAAGAGAAGCGTACCTGCTGGTAATATCTAATTCTTTGTTGGCAACCATTTCTTCAACAGCTTTTCTAAATAATACATTTACACGAGGCTGTATACGAAATCCTAATCTGAACTCTATTCTTATAATTTTATCTTCTTCAAGTTCTTCAACACTGTATTCCATTGTAAATGGCTCGTCAGTACGTTCAATGTGTATAAACCAGTAAACGTCTGCCCGTTTAGGTTTACGGCTAAAAATGGAGTAAAATATTTTTTGCTCTATTTGTTTGCTATTATTTGCTTTGGTGAGATATATTAGGTGAGTGGCGTATTTAGGAATATCAGTATCAGTACTGAGAGCATGCAGCAATGGAATTTGTTCACGCAAGTCAATAAAATTTAAAAACCTATTATTGATTTTTCGTGCTCTAAACCAGATATACATAGTAAATATAAGCCCCACCTCAAATACTAGGAAGAATAGACGTTTAACTATTTTAACTGCATTTGCTACAAAAAATGAAAACTCGACGGTTAAAAATAAACATACTATTATGGTTGCTAACCATACTGGCCAGTGCTTAACATATCGCATAAAATAGTACATGAGTATAGTCGTCATTAGCATGGCAATCGTGATAGAAAAACCATACGCTGCAGTCATGTTTTCAGCTGTTTTAAAATAAAGCGAAACAGCTATGCAACCAATAAGCAATAACCAATTAATGCTTGGTATATAAATCTGGCCCCTGATGTTAGTGGGATATTTTATCGTGATGCGTGGCCAAAAATTCATGCTTACTGCCTCACTTATCAGAGTAAAGGAGCCACTAATAAGCGCTTGGCTGGCAATAATAGTAGCGAGGGTTGCAATAATAACTGCGGGTATAATATAACCCGATGGAACAATTTCATAAAAAGGGTTTACACTGTTAAACTGAGTATATTTTGTTTGTGTAAGCACCCATGCAGCTTGTCCCAGATAATTTAGCATAAGGGCTGTCTTTACAAAGATCCAGCTCATTTGTATGTTGATACGTCCACAATGCCCTAAATCTGAATATAATGCTTCTGCTCCTGTAGTACATAAAAATACAGCCCCAAGCAACCAGAATCCATTCGGATGATTTACTAATAGATCAATTCCATATATAGGGTTTAATGATTTAAGAATAACTGGATAGTTAATTATCTGGATCAAACCGAGGCCACCTAACATTACAAACCAGATTAACATTATAGGGCCAAAAGATGAACCTACTACCTTTGTGCCAAACTGCTGAAAAAAGAATAAAAGAATCATTATTCCTATTACTATACCTAAGATCAGATGATTTCCAGGAACAATAATAGTAGATAATGCGGGTACCATGCTCAAACCTTCAATGGCAGATGTAACTGATATTGGTGGAGTAATAATACCATCTGCAAGTAAGGTTCCTGCACCAATTATAGCCGGAATAGCCAGCCACTTGCCATAACGCCTAACTAGTGCATATAATGAGAAAATGCCTCCTTCGCCCCGGTTATCAGCACGCAGGGTAATGAATATATATTTAAAAGTCGTTTGTAGAGTTAGTGTCCAAAAAATACAGGATATGGCACCCAGAACCAGTTGATTATCGGCTTTGCCCCCTTCTTTTAATAACACTTGGAAAACGTAAAGAGGTGATGTTCCAATATCGCCGAATATAATGCCCAGAGTAACTAATGCTCCGGCTAAAGAAAACTTTTTTAAATGTGGGTTCATTGTAGATTTTAGAAGTTATTAAATGTATTTGCGTTTGGATTCGCATTAACAATTCATGTACCATGATAATAAATATGCGTAATAGGAATCCATAAGGGCATTTTAACAAATTGATTCAAAATCAACCCTTTCAAAATGGAGTGCTTTATTTTCAAAATGGTGCAGTAATAATGATTGACCTTAAGTCTTAATGAAAAGCTCAATCCTTGCTCTCCTAAAAAATCCCCTTCAAAAACCGTACTTTTGCGCCCAAATGATCGCAATAAACAATCTTACGTTCGAGCTTGGTGCAAGAGCATTATATGATGAGGCAAACTGGCATATTAAGCCGGGAGAAAAAATAGGGCTTATAGGGGCTAACGGAACCGGGAAAACCACTTTATTAAAAATTATAGTAGGCCAGTATTCTCCCACAAGAGGGACAATTTCTATGGCCAAGGATATTAAAATTGGCTACCTGAACCAGGATTTGCTCTCATACCAGTCAGACAAAAGCATATTGCATGTGGCAATGGAAGCTTTCGAGCGCCAGAACCAGCTCCATACTGAAATTGAAGCACTTTTAAAAAAACTAGAAACTGATTATACAGATGACCTGATCGAGAAGCTTAGTGATAAGCAGCACGAATTTGAAGCTTTAGATGGATATAGCATTGAATACCGGGCGCATGAAATTTTAGCAGGGCTTGGATTTAGCGAAGACGAACAAAACAGGCAGTTGTCTACCTTCTCTGGAGGTTGGCGCATGCGTGTGATGCTTGCCCGAATCCTATTGCAGGCACCGGATATTTTATTGCTTGACGAACCCACTAACCACTTGGATTTGCCTTCTATTAAGTGGTTAGAAACTTATTTGCAAGCTTTTGAAGGGGCAATAGTCATAGTTTCGCACGATAGGTATTTTTTAGACCGGGTTGTGAAGAAAATAGTAGAATCCCGGAAAGGGAAATTAATACCATATGCGGGCAATTACAGCTTTTACTTAGAAGAAAAGTCGCTGCGAGAAGAAATACAAAGCGGCCAATACAAAAATCAACAGGCTAAAATAAAGCAGGAAGAAAAATTGATCGAACGCTTCAGAGCGAAAGCTAGCAAGGCTAAAATGGCTCAGTCACGCATAAAGGCGCTTGATAAAATGGAGCGGGTAGATGAAGTGGATGATGATAACCCAAGCGTTAATTTCAGTTTTAAATTCACCAAGCAATCCGGTAGGCATGTTATCAGGATTGAGGATTTGAGCAAATCTTATCCAGCCCTTCCAATTTTAAACCGTACTGATGCAGTTATTGAAAAAG
>JAYVNR010000042.1:0-7190 GCA_043758305.1 Pedobacter sp.
CCCGAATGGATAATCAAAATTATAGGGCATACCAATAATAATGTTTTTGCCGAACCCAGGTTCCTGCAAACACTATCTTTTGAAAGGGCTATAGCTGTAAAGACTTACCTTTTAAAGACCGGAATTTCAGAGAAAAGGATTTCATGTGCCGGCCAAGGAGGAAAAGTGCCGCTGATTGTGACGAAAGACAGCAATCTGGCAATGAAAAATTTGCGGGTAGAGGTTGTGCTGATGGGGAAATAGCACAAATGGTAAAAAAGAACCCGGAGATTTTCGCTCCGGGTTCAAGATAAATTTAGTTTGCTATGTTGATAGTGTAGAAGCGCTTTACAGAGCTTCCATCTGCCAAAGTAGCAATAACAGTAAGAACAACAGATCCCGTTGTCCCTGATGTGGGAAGGGGAGCATCTGCTGTGCCGCGTAAATCTTTAACTAATTTGTTAAAAGTGTATGAGCCACCGCTTACGGTAGCTGTGCCCAAGTCATTTGTTACAGTGCCAGTAGGTGTAGTAAACTTAAGTGTTTTAACATCACCTGTATAGGTAATGGCTATACTAACAGTGCCTGTTCCTTTTGTTGTAGGTGTTGCAGCAGCAAAGCTAGAATAAGTGCCACTTGTAGTACTAAAGTTTCCGTTAAAAACAATTGTTGCTGCCGGCGTAATAATAGGCGGTTCGGCCGGGTCTTTTTTGCACGAGACAAATCCAGTTGTAACTGCCAAGAATAATATGATAAGAGTTTTTTTCATCTTTAAAATTTTTTATTTATCCCAAAAAACAGATTTCGTAAGTAAGGAAGGCCTTGCCGGAGCATTAGGATTGTAACTTCTCTCATTAAAAGAGTACGGCAATATCCTGGGTATAGCAGTAGCCGGAGCTACAGGAGTCAAAGCCGGAAATCCAGTCCTTCTCCAGTCTGTCCATGGTTCAACTGCAACACCAAAATTAGAAACAAACTTTTCTTCAATTATTTTCTGTAGCGGGTTGCCAACTAATAGCGTTCCATTTGGATTTGCAGGGGCTAAATAAGCCGTTAAACCTGCTGTAACAGTTGCAGCTTCAGTTGCGTCTGAAAATTCTTTTGCATTATTGAATGAAGCAGTAATTGCATCCTTGTAATAAGTATCAGCAGTAGCCAATACATTTCCTCCACTAGGCCGGGCAAAATATTCTGCTAAAATCAAATTCTGTTCAGCAAATGTAAACATGCGTATAGGAGCCTGGCCACCGTATGCACCAGCAGTAAGCGTTCCTCTAATATAAGTGCTCATACGTGAAAAAGCTGTGCTTGCAGTCTGATCTCCGTTTACCGCACCAACATATGTGGTTCCTTGCTTGGTAAAGTAAGCCGCTCTACGTTCATCACCTTTTAGATTCATCAAATCAACCAATGTTTTGCTTGGAAAAAACTGATTTGGCCTTGATCCTTCAAATTGATGAATTGGATTGGTCTGGTTAGCTGATGTTAAAAACCTAACCTGAAAGTTATCAGTATTGGCTCTTAACAATTTGTTTGTAGAAATAACTGCTGCTATTCCTGCTTTCCCCTTTGCCTGATCTGCAGCAGTTGAATTAGTAGAAAAATAATGAATAAATATCCGAAGCTTTAAAGCATTGGCAAAACGCTCCCACTTATCTAAATCTCCGCCATAAATCAAGTCATCTGTAGCCGGAGATAAACTTGATGTTTTTTTAATATCTGCTATGCCATCATCAAGCAATGTGATAAGCCCATCATATATTGCAGCAGAATTGTCATACTTAGGCGTTAAATTCTCCTGATATGATGTAGCTTCAGAAAAAGGAAGGTCTCCATATGCATCTGTAGAAATTTGATAGATATATGCCTTCAGGATTTTAGCAATACCTGAGTATTTAGGGCTGGAGCTTTGCGTTTTCGCGATAACCTTCTGCAAATCTGCTAATGTTCCAGAGAACATCTGAGACCATGCTGTGTTAATGTCGCTTTCTGTTACAACGTATTTATCATATTGGGTTGGCTGAACCGCTGGCCCGCCTTGGGCAGCAAACTGTTGTACCCATAAAGAAGTGTAACGGTGCAAATCAGATCCCATGCTAAACCCAAGCCTTCCTTCTGCAGCTGATAAAATCAAACTTGCATCGGGGTCTTTCAGCTGTGTGGGATCATCATTTATATCTAGGAGCTTTTTGCATGAGCTATTGCAAATTGCAATAATTGCCAATGCGAAATATATAATTTTAAATTTTTTCATATTGTTTCTGTTTATTAGAATGTAAATTTCACAAACCCACCAAAAGTTCTTGTTTGTGGCTGTCCATTATACTCTATTCCCTGACCGTTGCTTACTCCCAAAAGATTGTTTTCAGGATCGAGGTGCGGGAAATTTGGTGCATACAGCAATAAATTGTGACCATTTACGCCAACATTTACGCCTTTTATGAACTTGGTTTTTGAAATTAAATTTGCAGGTATCCGATAAGACAACGATGCATCCCGCAACCTTATCCAGGAACCATCAAAAACAGCATATTGCTGTGCAGCAGAAGAATACAAATCGCTATAAAACTGTTCTGCAGTGATTAAAGTGTTATTTGGCGATCCATCTGCATTTACTGCATTGTGCATATATAAACGTTCCCTATCTTCAGTTTCTACAACTGTTCCATAACGTTTTAAATCTGTTACCGACCTTGAATAAATATCTCCCCCATATCGTACATCAGCAAACATTGCTAATGACAGTCCTTTAAAAGAAAAGGTTGTATTTAACCCTCCAAGCCATTTTGGATTAGGATCGCCTATAACGGCAAGGGTTGAATTTATCTGGCCAGAACTTAGCCTGCCATTTGCATCAACAATATCCTTTCCGTCTTTCTTTAAGAATACCTGCCCGAATAAAGTTCCATATTGTAATCCGGTAACAATACGTCCTTGTGGGTTTGTAAATCCTCCATTTCCTATAAAAGGAACACCCGGCGCCAACTCAATAACCTCGCTTCTGCCTTTAGAGAAATTTAGAGATAAATCCCAAGTGAAATCTCTTGTTTTTAAGGGCACTCCACCAACCATTAGCTCAACACCATGAGTCTTTAATGTACCTGCATTTAGTTGCAAGCTGCTAAATCCTGAAGTAGGGGCAGTTGGAACAGAGAAGATTATATCTGTACTCTTAGTGTTGTAGTATGAAAAATCAAAATTTAAACGGCTATTTAGAAGCCTTGCTTCAGCTCCAATTTCTTTAGTAGCTGTAAACTCTGGTTTTAAATTAACATTGCCTGCCGCATCATTATAGGTTTGGCCATTTACACCGTTAAATGGGAAAATCAGGTTTGGCCCAAATCCATCCGAAGGGCCTGCTGTTCCAAAATAAGTACCTGTACTGTAAGGTGCAGCTTCACGCCCTACTTTAGCATAATTTCCACGCAACTTTAAGTAAGTTAGGATATCATTGGTTTTTAAGGATGGAAGAGCATCTGTCAATATTAAGCTCGCATCAACTTTTGGATAGAAGTAATCCCTTTTGTCTGGAGCAAAAGTAGAAGATTCGTCCCTTCTGCCTGTAAAAGACAAGAAAGCGAAGTTCTTATAATCCAAACTTACGTCTCCATAAACCCCAATCAGGCTTTGTTCTGTAAGAGACTGCGAGGGAATATAAGTTAGTGTGTTGGCAATATTATAGTTATGTGCTACCTGGATACTGTTCCCAGTCACCTGAAGCACATCAGTCCTTCTGTAGTTTATTTCATTTCCTAACAATAACCTTACGCCAAAATCATTAAATCTTTTAGTGGCTAACAAATTGAAATAAGAACTAACCTCACGGCGGTTCCGGGTGTTATCAATTATTGACCCCACACGTCCGGCAGACTGATTGTTGTTGGCAGATTTTTCATTGATAGTTTTAGAAACGTTGGTGTAAGCATCAATGCCTATTTTGTAATTTGCACTTAGCCAATCTAAAATTTTGTAATTAAAACCAGCATTTCCTATCACACGGTCAATTTTTTGATTGAACAGTATGTATTTGATAGACCACAACGGATTGTCTGAACCAGCAACATTGTAATAGGTATAAGCGGAATTATTTGTCCTGGTAGTTGGGATATTATTAAGCCCATCTGCTGTTTCAAAAGGATAATTAGCCAGATTATATGATCTAGGCAAAGTCATTCCGTCAAATAAAGGGTTAGACCGGGCATTGCCGGTTGGTGTGCCTGTTGATGTATTGCGTATGTATTGTGCAGAAATATTTAAAGTCAGTTTTTTGCTAAGCTCAGAACTTCCGTTAAATGTTAAATTGTTTTTATTCAATACATTGTTATCAATATATCCGTTTTCCTTGTAATTGCCATAATTGAAATAATAGGTGCTTTTATCAGTCCCGCCAGTAAAAGTTAAGTTATTCTGAAAACTATTGCCAGTCTTGAATATGTCTTTAACATTATCTGGCTGGGCAGCAAGCACCTCTGATTGTCCTAAATAATTTGTTACGGTTTGGCCAGTTATTTTAGGCCCCCAGGACATTTGAGAGTATGAATCGTAAACTCCGTTAACTCCCTGAGCATATAAATTCTGATAATCCGGAAGCTTGTTAACTACTGAAGAATTATAGTATGAACTAAATTCAACTTTTCCTGTCTGATTTTTTGAACCCTTTTTGGTGGTAACAATAACCGCACCTGCTACAGCTCTTGAGCCATAAAGAACAGCCGCAGCTGGGCCTTTTAATATTGTTAAAGATTCAATGTCATCCTGATTAAGGTCAATTCCACGGTTGGAGTTGGTACTTCCTGTGTTAACAGATTGGCCACCACCGCCATTATCAATAGGGATACCATCAACTACCCACAATGGCTGATTTGAACCGGTAAAGGTAGTTGCTTGCCTGATATTGATGTTTGCAGAAGCGCCAGTAGCGCCCCCAGAAGATAAAATCTTTACACCAGCAACTTTGCCCGCCAAAGAATTAACAATATTTGTTGTTCTGCCAACTGTTAAATCTTCGTTTTTGATTGTTGTAGTGGCATAACCTAACGATTTTGATTCACGTTTTTCTCCTAACGCTGTAACTACAACTTCGCTAAGTTGCTTTGCATCTACTTCAAGTGATACATTTAAAGTAGTGCCGTTTACTGCTATTGTTTGAGAAACATAGCCGATGTACGTAAACACCAATGATTGCTGGCCAGCAGGTAAAGTAATGGAGAAACGCCCATTGCTATTTGTTTGGGTACCTGTGTTGGTCCCCCTAACTACAACACTTACTCCTGGCAATTGCGACCCGTCGCCTTTGTCGGTAACTGTTCCGGTAACTGTCCGGTCTTGTGCATAAACCTGCGAAATGGCAAGGCACAAGAATAGCATAATACTCAGTAAATTTTTTCTCATACGCTAATTTAAATATTAATAAAAAGTTGAAGATAGCAAAAATTGGGAAAATCAAAGAAATATTTACCGCACAGCAAAAGGAGCCAGCTTGACAAGCTGGCTCCTATAAATAATGCTATGTAAACTTAATACCCAGGTGTTTGCTGAGGCTTAATATTATCGTTAGCATCAATCTCGCCCTGCGGGATTGGCCAAACCCATTCGCGAGCTGCTGGCAATAATGTGCAGGTTTTTGCAAATCCACAATCGGTGCGCACTACAGAGCGGGTTGTACGCTTAAGGTCAAACCAGCGGTGGCCTTCAGCAAAAAGCTCTCTGCGTCGCTCCGCAGCAATAGCATCAATTAGCGGCTGGCCTGTTAAGCCCACAATATTTGTGTAACCGTTTATACGCGAAGCACGCAATGTATTTAAATCTACAAGTGCTAAGGCTTCTTTACCGGTTTGCAAGGCTCTTGCTTCTGCACGTATCAGGTACATTTCTCCTGTACGCAGCACTTTCCAGTTTACTAAATTATCAATAGCTGTCAATCGGCCCATGTGTTTGTTCACAATCCTACGGGTAACTGTTGTAGCCGGATCTGTAATAATTGCAGCGCCCGTACCTGTGGCACGGCTTGCTATATATGATGAGTACCTAATATCATTAACTTTATCGTAAAGGGCTTCTACGGTTGTAGATGGCCTATAACGATTGCGGTTTGAGCTGCCTATATGCAGATTGATAGAAGGGCTTCCTTCGCCTGCACTGTATGGCACAGACCATATAACTTCTGCTACAGAAGCATCTTTCCATATGCTTGGGAATGCAGTTTTTGAAGCTAAAGGCAATACATCAATAACTAATGTGGCATAGCTTTCTGATTTAGCATAATCTTTTGCATATAAATTAATACGGGCAAGCAAAGCCCTTACAGCGAGCTGGTCAATGTAAGATTTGTTTGAGCTGGAATTTATTGCTTTATCTACATCGCCTAACAGGGTCTCTGCTGTGCCCATGTCCTCAAATATTTTGTCGTAGGTTTCTTTCACAGTTAAACGTGCGGGTTTAGCTTCGATGTCTACACTAGTCATGTAAGGCACACCTAAAGCAGTAGAATTACGGTCAAAGTTCACTCCCCATAAACGAAGGACATCAAAATGCGCCATTGCACGTATCGCTAATGCTTGCCCCTTTATACGATTTACCCGTTTAGGGCTTGCAGCAGCAAACTGATCAAGATTCCTTAGGGTTAAATTTGCCTGAGCTATAACAGAATAAGCAGCTAACCACGTTACTGAAATATCATCCTCAGATGGAATGAAAACCCAGTCTGTAAGTGCAGCAAAGTTTGCTAAATCTTCTGTAGTTTGTGCCAGATTATCTGCCATCATATCTGGCAATGTAGACCATGAACCTGTAGTTTGCGCACCGTTGCCGTAATAACCAGTTTGCCTGAATAAAGCATAAGTACCTGTTAAAGCAAATTCATAGTCATCAAGAGTTGTATAAATTTGTGAGCCATCCTTAACAAATTCAGGTTTTACATCTATAACGCTTTCGCACGATGCTAACACCATTGCTATGCCTAATATTAGGCCTGTATAATATTTTTTTATATTCATTTCTTTTAGTTTAAAAGCCTACGTTAAGGCCGAATGTTACAGTTCTTAATGCCGGATATTGTGCACCGGAAAGGCTACCACTTGAAATTTCAGGATCAAATCCTTGAAATTTGCTCCAGGTAACTAAATTCTCTCCCTGAACAAATAGTTTTGCAGCATTTAGTTTGGCAGATGATATCCAGTTTTTAGGGAATGAGTAAGATAAGCTTACATTTC
>JAYVNR010000043.1:0-2256 GCA_043758305.1 Pedobacter sp.
TACGGGATTATCTGGAAATTGTTCCATGCTCCGTTTGCATAATCTGCAATGAACATATGGTCTGAAAACTGTTTCCCGAAAGGAAGGTTTTCAAAATCAGTTTGCGACAGTTTTGATGCCTTTGTTTTGGTTATGCTGATATCTATAGCCTCTGCAACTGTATTCATAATCTTTAAATTAGAATTGCAAATTAACGGTTTTTGTTTTAATTGTAGAAGGAAGGATTGCTATGCTAGCCGTGCAAGCATTGCACCAAGGGAGAGGCCGGCCACGCTCAAAACAAAGTTTAGCACAATATTGCTTATGGCTAAGCCATTTTGCCCGTTTTTAAACAGCTCAACAGTTTCAAAAGTGAAAGAAGAATAAGTACTAAAGCCACCGCAAAAGCCGGTTATCAACAATAATTTAAGCGAATAGCTTAAATCAAGTTTGTTAACGCCAAGCATTAGTACAGCACCAAATATCACGCAGCTTAAAAAATTAGAACACAGGGTTGCGAAAGGAAAAATTGGCTGAAATACTATCAATGCCCTACCTACAAGGAACCTTGCTACGCTGCCGAAGCCTCCTCCCAAGAAAACTAAACCAAGCTCTTTCATTTTAATACAGCACTCTAAATTTTATGGTATCCTCAATTTGTTTCAGCTCCTTTAAAACATGCTTATCGTATTCGGCGCTGATGTCTGTAATGGCATAGCCGATTTTAGGGTTTGTCATTAAAAATTGCCCAACAATATTGATTTCATGGCTGGCAAATATTTGGTTTATCTTAGCCATAATGCCCGGCACATTTCTATGGATGTGGATAAGCCGGTGCCCGTTATCCACCCGTGGCAATTGCAAATTCGGAAAATTAGAGCTCAGGTAACTATCGCCTTTATTGATAAAATCTGCCATCCTCTTTGGGATGAACTGTACATTCCGTGGGTTTTCTTTTGGGTCGTCAAACAAAACAATTCCCATATCGGTACAAATTTCGGAAGATAATTTATTCCGGCTGTTGCCAAGATAGCCCAGCGTTTTTAGCGTAACTGCCCGCTTTAATTTTTCCTCCTCAAGTTTTTCGCCTTTGGCCAGAAGCAAAATCCCAACGTCTGCCACATACTTTTCTTCAAATGAGGTTTTATGGCGAATAGAAAAGCCATCTTTTTTCAAAACCTGTATGGCCTCTTCAGGCACGTCGCCAACAATTAAACAAAGAATACGGTTTTTGGGATAAGAAATAGCCCTTGGCAAATTATTTACATACAAAAACTCATCAAAGCTGGGCGTAACATGATCTGCTTTTTCTGCTACCGTTTTGCGCTCTATATTTTCTGTAAAAGCATAGAACTTTTTGATCATCCCAAATTCCTTTAATTGAAAATCAGAATGGCCATCGCCAATACCGTAAATTGTGCCTGGAAGCTGCAGCTCTTTCAATAGAGTTACCTTTCCTCCTTCTCTTGATAAAGGGTTATTTTCATCATAGCCAATTATCTTGCCCTCATTATTAAAAACAAAAGTGTTAGCATATATATTTTCTTTTTTAATGTGGTAGGGCAGCACTACCGGAGTGATAAACTCTTTAAATCCCCCCGAAACAATCAGCACATCATCAGCGTGGTTTTTAAAAAAAGTTTTATTCCTTGAAAACGACGAGGACACCTTCTTTTTCAACCGGCTAACCAATTGTTTTAAGTGCGCCTGGTCAGCTTCTAGCAACTTAACCCTAAGCGTAAGGCTCTCCCGAAAGGAAAGCTTTCCCTCCATGGCTGCATTGGTAAGGTCTTCTATTTTTTTATAAATCTGTTCCCTATCCGGATGTTTTTGCAGCGATATTCTGGCTAATTCATCCAAGGCTTCAACCTGGGTAAAAGTGCTGTCGAAATCTATGATGTAGTAATTTTTCAATTAGTGCGGGTATTGGATTATTGTTGTAAAGTGTTGCAAATTTCGGCAATGCTTAAAGATATTGGCTTAAACTCAATATTTATAGCCGCCTTGATTTTCGAGTTATCGAATTCTAATATTTGAGATGCACTGTGTGCTGTAGATTTTGTGATACGCTGTTTGCCGGTAAAAATGGAAGCTAAGCCGCTGGCTTTCCATGCTAATGACAATGCCCAGGGCTTAATTGCGGTTTTTGGATGCGGGAGATTAAAATGATCAGCAGCCACATTAAATAGTTCGCGGTAGCTAAGATTTTCCGCATTTAGTATAAAACGTTCATTAGAAATGTTGCTTTTCATTAATAATATCATGCTTTTAGCCACA
>JAYVNR010000044.1:0-2252 GCA_043758305.1 Pedobacter sp.
CTTTTAACATCTTTATCCTTATCTGTTGAGGTGAGTTTTTTAAGCTCGCTAAGCACTTCGTCTTTGTATTTCAACCCATCAGCGAGTTTATATTTAACCGCATCGGCGGCATTGTGCACTTTAAGGTCATTAGCTATAGCAAATAAAGAATCTTTAGGTATTTTTCTACTTGAGGAAATTGCTGTAAGGAAATGATCATACATGGAACCCATAAAAGAGCTTACCTGCTCCCGATTAGGGGCGCTCATTTTATCTAGTATAAAAGGCTCAACGGCACTTTTGTATGTGCCAACTTTTATAACTTGAGCATCAATTTCTAACTTATCTAATGTGCCTTTGTAAAAAGCAATTTCAGAGTGAAAGCCTTTAAACTCAAGCTCGCCTTCAGGGTTGAGGTATATTTTGTCAGCTACAGAAGCTAAATAATAGGCTGCCTGAGTATAAACTTCGCTGTACGAAATAATAAATTTGCCCGATTTTTTGAAGTCCAAAAGCGCATTCCTAATTTCCTCTATAGTTGCAAGGCCTGCGCTTAAGCTGCTTAAGTCTAGATAAATGCCTTTGATATTATCATCAGATTTGGCTTTTTTAATATTTGCCAGTATATCATTTAAGCCTATAGCTTTTTTGTCTCCAGAGGCTAGAAATCCAATCTCCTTTAACGGGTTTTTAGTGGTGCGTTCAGCTATATCAAAGTTTAGGTCAATATGCATTACAGAGTTGGCAGATACAACCGCACTATTATCGCTCGACGCAGAGCTTAATACTGCTCCTGCAATAGCTGCAAGTAAAATAAAAACAACTATTATAGATAAAATAAAGCCAACCATAGAAGCCAGGGCAAACTTGAAAAACTGTTTCATTTAATGTGTAGGTGTTAAAAAATGCAATTATACAAATTAGACTTCGGCTATGGCTTAATGTTTCATAACATTGCAAACAATTGTTTTTGTTAATGCACGATGTATATTTATTATTAGGAAGCAACTTAGGTAACAGAGAAAAGTGGCTTAATAGTGCCCGTGAGCTTATAGCTGATCGAATTTCGCCTATTGCAGCAAATTCTGCAGTTTATGAAACGGCATCCTGGGGAAATACGAACCTCCCTGCATACCTGAATCAGGCTTTGTTAGTTAAAACAAATAAGCTTCCGGAAGAAGTACTGGCCATTGCCTTACAAATTGAGCAGGAGCTAGGGAGAAAGCGCATTGAAAAGTGGGGATCCAGGACAATTGATATTGATATTTTATTTTATGCAGATAAGATCATTGATCAAGCAGGTTTGACAATACCTCACCCGCACTTGCATGAACGCCGCTTTGTACTTGAGCCCTTAATGGAAATTGCTCCGGACTTAGAGCATCCTATATTAAAAAAAACTGTTGCACATTTACATAAAAATTTAAGCGATAAATCTGAAGTGCAACAAATAAAATTTTAAATTGCATCATTATGTCAAACCAAGCAGACAGCGAAAGCTCTGGTGCCGTTCTAAATCTTTCTTATCTAAATGATGTTGCCAGTGGCAGCGCAGAGTTTATGATTGAGATGATTGATATCTTTCTGGAACAGACACCCCTTTATTTTGATCAATTAGAAATTGGGATAACCAACAAAGATTGGCCCAGTGTAGCGAATGTTGCTCATAAAATAAAGCCCACCCTGGCATTTATGGGAGTTGATAATGCGAAAGATGATATGCAGGAAATAGAACATAATGCACGCGGGCTCATTAATTTGGATAGTATTGAACCAGAGTATATAAAGCTAAAAGCAATTTGTTCAAACTTGTTCAAACAATTGGAAAACTATAAAAAGGATTTGGAATCTAAAATTTAACGGCCTGCTACGCCTCCGTTAAGCTAAATTCATAGCTCTCCATTATAAGATTTGCCAATAACTTCTTACAGGCAACATCCACTTTTTCCGCAGCGGCTTCTTTGCTGAATGCTTCAATAGTAAGAGAAATGTGTTTTCCAATGCGGATGTTTTCAATTTCGGGCAAGCCCAGGTTCTTCATGCTTCCCGTAACTGCCTTTCCCTGAGGGTCTAAAATTTCTTTCAACGGCATAATGTTAATCTCTGCAATAAACTTCATCGGGCTATTCTAAACTGTATGAGGGATAAAATAATATACAAAAACAATATAATTGGAACTGCAACAAATTTAAACAATAAGATCAAAACCAGCCCGATTATCAGCAAAGCATACCTGTAAATATTTTGGCTCAGGGCAAGATTCTTAAATTTAA
>JAYVNR010000045.1:0-2250 GCA_043758305.1 Pedobacter sp.
GTTTGTCTTCGGTTTGATCAAATATCCGGCTTTGATATCTGCTATATACAACTTTGTGTTTAAACCTTGACCGATTGTATTTCCATATTTAGAGATATGAGTTTCATAAGGCTTAAGAATATCTTTTCCGAAATTCAAACCCCCGTAATCAAGTCCATATTGTGCAGCCAATATCTCTGATCGCAACTCCAAACGCTTAAAATGATAGTTAATTATAGCTATATACTCTTTAAAATTAGCGCCAAGCGGGTGTGCAAGCGATTCGCTAAAATGCCCATAATTTAAAATACTTGAACGGGAGGAATATGTATAAGGCCGGGCGATATTATATTCTGCCAGCATATTTAAATTAGCTATTTTAAATAAGTCATAAGTTTTGAGCCCTATTTGGGCTGCATATTGATTTTTCCAATAGCCATTACCAGCGGTAAATTCTTTAAACTTGAAATCGTCCAGCATAAACTGCCCATATATGGTGGCTTTGGGAAAAATCCTGTATTTGGCATTAAGCCCTAAAAGAGCATTATCTGGAGATCCAAGAGAATATTCTGTTGGCCGCAATAAAATAACAGGATTCAAATAATTACAATCAAATCCTCGTTTTGCTGTAGAATCTGCATCCTGCCAAACAACGGACTCAAATAAGCCAACAGAAATCCGTTCATTTATATTCCAGTCGAGATAATGGAATGCTGCCCATTTTTTTCTGTATCCAATATCGTAAGATAGTTTTGCTGCGGATGGGTCTTGCATCTGTGCCCACATAACCATATAACGAACATCTCCAATAGTTAAATTAGCTTTGAGAAAGGGATAATTGAAGCTAACATCAGAAAGCAACATTGATCTATATCCTTCTCCAATAAAGGTTTTATCCTGCCCAAGCTGTAGATTTAAATATTTGTTCGGAGTAAAAGAAATATAACCTGTAGCATAAGGGAAATCAAAATCCGGATTATTGTTATAATCTGTATTTTGATAATTTAACGGTACGCCCTGCCCCGGAACCACTCGTTTTTTTCTTGTTGCGGCATCAATATAGGAGGGGAATTTAGCTTGGTTTTCAAAATATGAACTGCTTATAAAAAAATTTTTCCCTATGTTAAGCTGTAGCTGTAAGCCTCGGCTATTTTGCCAGATTGATTTTTTATCTCCAAGATCTTTTCCTATCCAGATATCTGGCAGGAAATCAATTGACAAAAAATAATCGGGTTTTCTAACTTGGACTAAATACTCCTGGAATAGCTTTTTTCCTGCCCATGTTGTGCGCACTTTTCCGGGGACAGAATCAAGCGAATCAATAGTATTTTTAAGTTCCTGGCTTATAAACCAAGGCTTTATAGAAGTGTGAAATGTTTTAACACTATCTGCACTAAGTTTTTCTAGCCGGCTATAGTGACTATGGTCATAGGGTAAAATGTAAGTTTGAGAATAGCAGGTAAATCCCAGCAATAAAAACCAGATAAGCAGCAGGCTTTTTTTTTTCTCCATAGAATTAAAAAAAAATAAGGGATTTAAGAATCATTTCCCTTTGGCCTGTACCATGGTAACGAGCGTTTGTGTAATGATGCCCACATCCATTTTAAAATTGTGGCGGTTTAAATAAATCAGGTCATAGCGCATGCGTTGAAGCATTTGATCCACATTTTCTGCATAACCATATTTTATCTGCCCAATAGAAGTGATCCCGGGCCTTACCGAAAGCAATTTTTTGTATTGCGGTGCCCGTTCAATTATCTTCTCTATAAAATATTGCCTTTCTGGGCGGGGTCCTACAACAGACATATCGCCCACAAATACGTTATAAAACTGTGGGAGTTCATCCAAGTGAGTCCTGCGCAAAAGTTTCCCCCATGGCGTAATCCGGGGATCGTTATCGCATGATAGCTGAGGGCCTGATTTTTCAGAATCGCAGTACATAGTTCTGAATTTGTACATGTAGAAAGCCTTGCCATTGCGCCCAATGCGCTGTTGGATATAAAAAACAGGACCTTTAGAAGAAAGCCAAGTTCCAATAAAAACTAACATAAAAGCAGGCATAAACCCTACCATTATAGCAGTGGAAAATGTAATATCAAAGCTCCTTTTTATGATTTTTATTTTCAAGTCCTCAATAGGATTTGAAAACAATCGCAGAACAGGAAAATCATTAAACCTGATAAGCTCTGTTCTGGAAGGATCTATTACAAGATCTGACACTACTTTTATTTTAATTTGGGATTCTGAAAACCACGATAAAAGATCATCAAC
>JAYVNR010000046.1:0-2250 GCA_043758305.1 Pedobacter sp.
GTTTGTCTTCGGTTTGATCAAATATCCGGCTTTGATATCTGCTATATACAACTTTGTGTTTAAACCTTGACCGATTGTATTTCCATATTTAGAGATATGGGTTTCATAAGGCTTAAGAATATCTTTTCCGAAATTCAAACCCCCATAATCAAGCCCATATTTTGCAGCTAATATTTCAGATCGCAACTCTAAACGCTTAAAATGATAGTTAATTATTGCTATATACTCTTTAAAATTAGCGCCAAGCGGGTGTGCAAGGGATTCGTTAAAATGCCCATAATTTAAAATGCTTGAACGGGAGGAATAAGTATAAGGTCGGGCGATATTATATTCTGCCAGCATATTTAAATTAGCTATTTTAAATAAGTCATAAGTTTTTAGCCCTATTTGGGCTGCATATTGATTTTTCCAATAGCCATTACCAGCGGTAAATTCTTTAAACTTGAAATCGTCAAGCATAAACTGCCCATATATGGTGGCTTTTGGAAAAATCCTGTATTTGGCATTAAGCCCCAACAGAGCATTATCTGGAGAACCAAGAGAATACTCTGTTGGCCGCAATAGTATTACAGGGTTCAAATAATTAAAATCAAATCCGCGTTTTGCTGTAGAATCTGCATCCTGCCAAACAACAGACTCAAATAAGCCAATAGTAATTCGTTTATTTATGTTCCAATCGAGATAATGGAATGCTGCCCATTTTTTTCTATATCCAATATCATAAGATAGTTTGGCTGAAGATGGGTCTTGCATCTGTGCCCACATTACCATGTAACGAACATTGCCAACAGTTAAATTAGCTTTGAGGAAGGGATAGTTGAAGCTTACATCAGAAAGCAACATTGATCTATACCCTTCTCCAATAAAGGTTTTATCTTGCCCAAGCTGTAGATTTAAATATTTGTTTGGAGTAAAAGAAATATAACCTGTAGCATAAGGAAAATCAAAATCTGGATTATTGTTATAATCTGTATTTTGATAATTTAAAGGCACGCCTTGCCCAAGAACTACGCGTTTTTTTCTTATAGCCGCATCAATATACGAGGGGAATTTAGCCTGGTTTTCAAAATATGAACTGCTTATAAAAATTTTTTTTCCTATGTTGAGCTGTAACTGTAAGCCTCGGCTATTTTGCCAGATTGATTTTTTATCGCCAAAATCTTTTCCTATCCAGATATCTGGCAAGAAATCAATTGTTAAAAAATAATCGGGTTTTCTAACTTGGATTAAATACTCTTGGAATAACTTTTTACCTGCCCAAGTTGTGCGCACTTTACCGGGTATAGAATCAACAGAATCGATAGTACTTTTAAGCTCTTGGCTTATAAACCAAGGCTTTATAGAAGTGTGAAATGTTTTAGCACTATCTGCACTAAGTTTTTCTAGCTGGCTATAGTGGCTATGGTCATAAGGTAAAATGTAAGTTTGAGAAAAGCAGGTTAGTCCAAGCAATAAAAACCAGATAAGCAGCAGGCTTTTTTTTCTCTCCATAGAATTAAAAAAAGATAAGGGATTTAAGAATCATTTC
Organism: Pedobacter sp.; assembly: GCA_043758305.1. Taxonomy (GTDB): domain Bacteria; phylum Bacteroidota; class Bacteroidia; order Sphingobacteriales; family Sphingobacteriaceae; genus JAQSWM01. Next base: position 1,529 of record JAYVNR010000046.1, read on the forward strand.
CCTTTGGCCTGAACCATGGTAACGAGCGTTTGTGTAATGATGCCCATATCCATTTTAAAATTGTGGCGGTTTAGATAAATAAGGTCATAGCGCATGCGTTGAAGCATTTGATCTACATTTTCTGCGTAACCGTATTTTATCTGTCCAATAGAAGTAATCCCAGGCCTTACCGAAAGCAATTTTTTGTATTGCGGTGCACGTTCAATTATCTTCTCTATAAAATATTGCCTTTCAGGGCGGGGTCCTACCACAGACATATCGCCCACAAATACGTTATAAAACTGTGGGAGTTCATCCAAGTGAGTCCTGCGCAAAAGTTTTCCCCATGGCGTAATCCGGGGATCGTTATCGCATGATAGCTGAGGGCCTGATTTTTCAGAATCGCAGTACATTGTTCTGAATTTGTACATGTAAAAAGCTTTGCCATTGCGTCCAATGCGCTGTTGGATATAAAAAACAGGGCCTTTAGAAGAAAGCCAAGTTCCAATAAAAACTAACATAAAAGCAGGCATAAACCCTACCATTATAGCAGTGGAGAATGTAATATCAAAGCTCCTTTTTATGATTTTTATTTTCAAGTCCTCAATAGGATTTGAAAACAATCGCAGAACAGGAAAATCATTGAACCTGATAAGCTCTGTTCTGGAAGGATCTATTACAAGATCTGACACTACTTTTATTTTAATTTGGGATTCTGAAAACCACGATAAAAGATCATCAAC
>JAYVNR010000047.1:0-7127 GCA_043758305.1 Pedobacter sp.
GCAAGCCCTATTCCGGTAAAATCTATTTTAGCAATCTTATCTGATGCCGCTTTCAGTTTAATGTCTACCTCATTCATTTTTTTCTTAAAATCTTCATCGTTCCATTTGAATTTAGAAAAGGGCGGAACAATTACTTCGATTTTGAGCCCTTCAGTATTGGGCGGAACTGGTTCAACGGGTGGGGTTTGGCAATTCCCATTTGCGGCAATTCCCATATTTAGGAACATGCCAAGCAAGAAAATTTTATATAGTTTGTGTTTCATTTTTTGGCTTTTTAACGTGTTTGATCTGTTGTATAATAGTTAATTGCTGGTTAAGCACTTCTAACTGTGCCTGTAAGTTAAGGATCATTGCCTTTACCGTTTCTTCCTGGTTTGGGCTGCTTGGCAAATCGTTTTTCAAGTGTTGATAGCTTGTATCCATTTTTTTTATCTCGCCGGCAAACTCACTGTATAAATGCGGATTTTCATTTTCAATCTTCTTTAATTCGCTTCGCCTGGCTTCTATCATAGAAGCATATTGTACCTGCACATCTGCCAAGACGGGATTTATATTGCTGATGTTGGCTGATTCCTTTTTCTGGTAATCAACAAACAAAATGCCCGTAGTGATTATAACCAGCAACAATGCCGCAATTTTTAGCAGAACGCTTAATTTTATCAGGCGCTCTTTTTTAGGCAGTGCAGTATTTTGGTTTAAATCATTTTCAATACGCTCCCATAAGTTTGCCGGTGGTTCAAATTCATCAAACTCTTTACGGTTGTTTTTTACAAAATTCTCTAATCTGTCGCTCATAATAGGCTCTCCCAAACCCTCTCCGGTAGAGAGGGCACTTTTTAATTATAATTTACACCTTTAAGTTTTAAAGCATCAATCAATTTACGTTTGGCCCGCATAAACTGCGTGCGAGATGTGTTAACGCTTATTTTCAGTATGTGCGATATCTCATCATGGTCATACCCTTCAAGCAGATAAAGCGAAAGTACAATCCGGTAGCCATCCGGTAATAATTGAATGGCATGTTTTACCTGTTGTGCCTGATACATTATTTCTTCGTCATCACATGCATCTGTATCGGGTATAGCTTCCACATCAACATCGTCTATCGCAACAAGCTCTATTTTCCTTTTGCGCAACTGGCTGATAGATTTGTTTACCACAATCTGCTTCATCCATAACCCGAAAGTTGTTTCCTGCCTAAAATCTGCAAGCCTTTTGAAAGCATCCACAAAAGCTTCCTGCAAAACATCAGCAGCTTCTGCATGATCATTAACAATGCGCAGGGCAATATTGAACATCGCTTTTGAATACAGCTTGTAAAGCTCGTACTGTGCCTTTCGGCTTCCTTGCTTGCATTCAACCACCAGATTGTAATGCCTATCTATGTAAACAGCTTCAAAATTCCTCAGCTTTCAAATTAACAGACGCAGGCATACTGCCAACGTTGCATATTTAGTTTAAAATAATTATAGCGAAGGTAATAAGTTGCTTATAGCTAATTTGTTAAGAAATGTTAAGGTTGTTTTTTGGGGGGCTGCGGCGGTAGCCGCACCGGGCTATCCACGGCTAATCCTTGGCAGCAGGCCGCCTGTGGGTTAGCCAGCTTCTATCCCTGCCCCAACACCGCAACCGCTTTATCGCAGGATCAAACAGAGGTTAAATAATCGTTAATAGCTGTAGCGGCATTTTTAAACCGTTCATCGCCCTTGCCCGAAATAACATGATAGTTAGCATTGAGCATTTTTAATTCTTTATGCCATACTTCCATAAAATATTCCCGCAGGTGCGGGAAATCCCGAAGAGGGTCATGCTCCCATGCAAGGTCTATATCCATTAACAGGTAGAAATCGTAGGGATGTTTGGGAAGTTCATCAAGCACTTCCAGCGGAGCTTGGCCAAATGTATAATCGCTCCATATCTTTATGGTGATGAAGGTGGTATCGCAAATAAGCAGTTTATTCGCCTTTGGCAAAAGCTCTTTCTCCATCTCCAATTGTCCCCTAAACATGTTTATTTCATCCTGCCAGGTACAGGGGGCTGTTAACTTTTCGCAATAGCCCCGGGCGTATTCAGGTACCCAGATAGTCTGGTAATATTCTGCCAGCCATTCAGCCATGGCAGATTTTCCGGTAGACTCGGGCCCAACTATTGCAATTTTCTTTACTTGACCGATGCTTTCCATGTTTTTTTCCAGTCAAAATACCCCATTGCTGCCAGCCCGAGGAATAAAATGTACAAAACCGCTGTTAGATACAGGTTTTTGTAAATATAAAGCGGTACATAGCAGATATCAACCACTACCCATAATATCCAGTTTTGCAGAACTTTTCGGGTCATTAAAAACTGTGCAACAAAGCTCATAGATGTGCAAAAGCCATCTATGTAGGGCACTGTAGAATCTGTAAACTTATCAAGGAACAAGCCTAATAATGCAGCCAGTATCAAGATAGAAAAGCAGGTTAACATCAATTCTTTAAAGTTGAAGCTTACAATTGGCTTATCATGCTCCTGTTTGCGCTTAACCCAATAGTACCAGCCATAAACAGCTGTGCCCAGGAAATAAAATTGTAGCACGGCATCGCCGTAAAGGTGGAAATCATAAAATAAAACCGCATAGGCTATAACGCTTAAAATAGATATCGGCCAGTTAAGGATATGTTGTTTGGCTGCTAAGTACACGCAGGCAAACCCGGTCAATGTGCCAAACCATTCTAATGCAGAGGTTTGACTAAACTGTTCGGCAACAGCTTGCCATAGCGTAGATTGGAACAATATCACAGGGTAAATATAGGCTATGGCAAATAAAAACCCTTCCTGCATTTCAATGGTAAGGGTTTTTTAGAAACGAGCTTTTTACCTACCCGTTGTAGTAGCAGGAGTTGTGCTAAAGCCTAAGCTTACGCGTACGCTCGCGTCTATATTAAGCTGATTGCGCAACACATATTCCATGCGCACCCTAACGGTAGAATTTTTAACTAAATCATCTAAAAACCTGGAACTGTCTATGTCCAGCACTACACTGCTGCCCACAGATGGGGCAATATCAGATCTTGAAGCTACCATTACCTCTCCCGAGCCATCATTGCGTGAAAGATACAAGCGGATAACACTAAAAACTCCAAGGTTTTGCCCGGCAGGGCTGCTGGCTTCAACTTTTGCAGAAGAAATGCGCACTTCTTTTACCTGGCTGGTCCCCGAGCCCTGGCCTGTAAAAATCTGGTCTACACTGCTGGCAGAACTGGTTGCCGATATGGTGCGGCCGGTTTGTGTGCCTGCCGGTATAATCAATGTAGCTGTATAAGGAAATGTAGATCGTATTACCGATTGAAGGGTTGCACAACCGCTTAGCAATGAGGAGGATGCAAGAAATGCTATTAATATCTTTTTCATAATGTTTTGTTTAAGCTTTGTTGCCCTTAATGGTTTTCACAGCATAAGGTTTTATCAAGTACTTTAACAATAACACATAATTAGGAGAATTATTTTTTACTGCCCTCCATATAATCAAGAACAAGATTGCACATTGCTTTTACCCCAAGCTTAAAACCACTCTCATCTATATAAAAATCGGGTGTGTGGTGAGATGGCGCTTTGAGCGGATCGCCGCCTTTAGGCATGCCTCCTAAAAAGAAGAATAGCCCCGGCACTTTTTCCTGATAAAAAGAAAAATCTTCTGCCCCGGTAACAGGTGGCTTTAAAACAACATTTTCTTTTCCTGCAGAAGCCTGTAGGCTGGGAAGCATTTTTGCTGTCAGATCTGGGTCGTTAAATGTTACAGGATAATGAACGCTGTATGGTATTTTTACTTCAGCAACAGCACCTGCGCTTTCTGCCGTTTTGGTAGCAACCATTTTTACGCGTTCAACAATCATTTTCTCATCTTCTTTGCTCATTGCTCGTATGGTGCCCATCATTTCTACCTGTTCGGGAATAATATTTGAACGATTTCCACCATGTATTGAACCGATGGTTACAACGCCCGGATTTTGGGTAACATCCAAATTTCTGCTGATTATGGCTTGCAGATTATTGATAATCTGAGAGGAAACTACTACCGGATCTACAGACGACCACGGGTAGGCACCATGGGCAGATTTGCCTTTTACAACAATTTGCAGATCGTTCACTGCAGCCATTGTGCCGCCGGGGCGATAGGTTATTTTGCCTACTTCGGTTTGTGAATTGATGTGTAGGCCGAAGATTACATCCACTTTTGGGTTTTCAAGCACTCCTTCTTTAACCATCAGCTCTGCTCCTCCCTCTTCGCCAAATGGCGGGCCTTCTTCTGCAGGTTGGAAAATGAATTTAACAGTGCCTTTCAACTCGTTTTTCATCCCCGCAAGGATTTTAGCCACGCCCATCAAGATTGCCACGTGAGAATCGTGCCCACAAGCAGCCATAACGCTAACTTCCTGTCCATTGAACATAGCTTTTGCTTTAGAAGCAAATGGCAGGTTTACACGCTCAGCAACCGGAAGCCCATCCATATCTGCCCGAAGCGCAATAACCGGACCTGGCTTTCCGCCTTTTAAAACACCAACAACGCCCGTTTTGGCTACACCGGTTTTTACTTCAATGCCTAAAGAGGTTAGATATTTTGAAATAATATCTGCGGTGCGGAATTCGTGGTTGCCGAGCTCAGGATGTTCATGAAAATCCCTTCGCCAGGCGATAACTTTGGATTCTATTTTATCTGCCTGTTGGCTAATTTTTGAACGGGTAACCTGTGATGTGGCTTCAATCGAAGCGAGCAGAGCTATGGACATGATGAGTTTATTCATTGAGAAAGCTTAAGCCTTAAAAATAGAAAAACTATTGTATAAGTGCGGTCGCCTATTTGCACGTTATCCTGTGATATTCAATATCAAACCTAGCAGTATCGCTAACTACTCTTCTCCCGGTCACAGGGCTAAACTCATATTTCTGTTGATACAGTTTCTCTCCGTAGAGCTTAAACTTTAGATGCAGGGAGTCCTGCATGCCTTCCTGCATAAAGTACCATTCAGCATCAATGATATCATTTTCAAGAGTGCCGGTTAATGAACCCTTGCTCCTGTCTTTTTCAAAAGGGATATAGTTGTAAATACCGCTCACTTTATTGTTATTTATTTCCAGCCGTATGTACGAAGTATCTTGCTTTTCTTTTCCGTCAAGATGGAGAAAACAAATTATTTGGTTCTGCGAAAGCGAAGTAACCGCTGTAGGGCTGTCGGGGGTGGAGGATGTATTTTTGCTTGTTGTTCCAGGATTGCCGCATGCAGCTAATAAGAGGATGGATAGAAGGGAAATTATTCTCATAGCCTCAACAACAGGATGCCCGAAGGATAGTTTCAGGCGAAGATCTTTGCAAGATCAAAATCCAGTCCCGGCAACAAGGCAGAATGAAGGATTTCTGGCTTTGCTGACTTTTGCTTCAATAAAAATCGTGCTTCCTCTAAAACATACAGTTCTGCATTTTGCTGGATAGGATCGATGATGATATATTCTTTAACACCGTACTTTTCATAAATGTCTTTCTTCTGGCGAAGGTCATAATAAGCAGTAGAAGGAGATAAAATTTCTATTATCATATCAGGAGCGCCTTCAATACGGTCTTTGATCAGCTCTGCTTTGCGGTCTTCGGAAATGTATAGCAGGTCAGGCTGGAAGATGTTTTCCTCATCAAGCTTCACATCCATCGGAGAAATAATAATCTCACCCTTAGATTCTGTATGTTGAAGAAACAATTTAATTTTCACAGCAATATTAAGCACTATTTGCTGATGAAGGAAAAGAGGGGAGGGCGACATAATCAAATCAGAATTAATCAACTGAAAAGGCGCACCTTCTTCCAACATCTCATATTCTGCAGCTGTATATCTTTTCTTTTCGGCGGTGAGCATAAACAAATATAATCAATTGGCATTTACAATTTAGCAAACTCTAAGCCAATCAGTTGCTTATCGCCCCATTGAACTTTACGATTAACTTAAACAAATCTTCATATTCGTTCAGTGGTAAGGTAGCTGCACGGTCGAACACATCATGATAGGCTTTTATGCCGCCCTTAGTATAAATAAAAAATGCAGGCACGCCTTTTTCTGTAAACCAGTAATGGTCGCTATTGGCAGCTTTGCCACGAGATGCTAGTTTCACCAAATAATTGTCTTGGTTATTTAGCTTGGTTAACAGTGAGAATTCTTTAGGATAAATGGTGGCGTTTACCACAGTTGCGCCCTCTGAACCTGTACCTACTAAATCTACATTGGTTAAAAATCTGATCTTGCCTAAATCAACAAGCGGATGGTTTACAAAGTAATTAGATCCAAGCAGCCCTGCCTCTTCTCCTGCAAAGCAAATGAACAATATGGAATATTTTGGGGGATTTGCTGCGTAGTATTTCGCCAAGCCAAGCAACAGAGAAATCCCACTGGCGTTATCGTTTGCACCCGGAAAGTAAGTGTCTTTCCCCATCCCGCCAAGATGATCATAGTGAGCGGTAATTGCGATAATAGAATCTGGTTTTACATTGCCAGTAACCATTGCGCAAACATTTGCTGCCGGGAAACTTTCTACAAACCGATTTTCAATAGTAACTTTTATTTTTTTAGGGATGCTGGCCAGCGCCTTTTTATCGATTTGGATAATGGTTTGATCTGAAACTTTAGAAGCTACAGACCATGTAAGCTTATTTTCCAGAGAAACGGCAATATTGCCAGCATTAAAATGTGCACTATCCTGATAATTAAGCCTGCCTTTAAATTTGGCTCCCCGGCTATCGGGGCGTACAATGAAATCTTTGCCGGGGATAAGCTTCTTCCCATTTATGGAAACTTCCATAGAACCCGGAAATGTGTTTACGGGGTAGTAGAAAGGCTGCAAAAAACCGTTTAGAGAAATCGGCTGTAACCCATATTTTTTGAATTCGTCAGCTAAGAATGTTCCTGCTTTAGCCATACCGTCATTGGTATATCCACGCCCCCAAAAATATTTGGAGGTGAGGGTATCAACCATTTTTCTTGCAAAGACGGTATCTTGCGAGAAGGCTTGCGACGATGTAATGAGCAGAAAGAAGACAGCCAGCTTTTTCATTACATCTTAAGGTGTTTTCTATGCTGTTGTTTTAATCTTCAGCTCGTTCAACTGCT
>JAYVNR010000048.1:0-7122 GCA_043758305.1 Pedobacter sp.
ACAGTTCTATCCTGCCCCATAGCACTTATGGCTACCATTAGCAAGAAGAATAAACTAGATAAAAGTCTTTTCATACTTAATTTTTATTTAAATAGTGATTATTAGTAAATACCAAATTTCATCAAGATTATTCACAATTCAAAATAGATTTTAACATTTTTTAACATTAATTGAACTTTATAAGCCTTTTTGGTGAATAATTTTAAATTAGATTAACTATCATGTAACAAAACGATTACAAATACTACTATGTATTGCCTAATACTAAGTAAAACATATATCTTTGTTTTATGATAGTAGAGAATACGCATACTCAAATGAGGAAAGGGATATTAGAGTACTGTATCCTGTCTATAATATCCAGTAAGGAGATATATGCATCAGATATTATTGGCGAATTAAAAAAGGCAAAGCTATTGGTAGTTGAAGGCACACTATACCCCCTGCTTACCCGCTTAAAAAATAATGGCCTGCTAAGTTATCAATGGATAGAATCTACATCCGGCCCACCGCGAAAATATTATATGCTATCTGATGCTGGCAAAGAAGTGCTAAAACAATTAGATACAACCTGGGCAGAATTGCAATATGCGGTAAACACTTCGCTTGCAGGCCGAAATATAATTACAAACCAACCATAAGCACATATACCATGAACAAAACCATAATAATAAATATCAATGGCATCATATTTCATATTGAAGAAGATGCATATGAGTTGCTTAAAGCGTACATGACGGATGTAAAGAAGCATTTTGCATATTCTAAAGATAGCGAGGAAATTGTTGGCGACATAGAAAACAGGATTGCAGAGATGTTTTCTGAAAGTTTGGCAGAAGAAAAAAAGCAGGTAATAATTTTAAAAGATGTGGAACTGGTTATTGCTCAGATGGGAGCAGTAAACGAGTTTACTGATGATGAAGAGCCTGTGTTTACAGAAACTGTTGGTGAAAAGAAACTTTACAGAGACCTGGATGATAAGTGGCTTGGTGGGGTTTGTGCCGGTATTGCACACTATTTTAATGCTAAGACCTCTATTGTAAGGATGATTGCTTTGCTGACATTTTTTATTGGCGGCTCAGGATTAATGATCTATATTATTTTGTGGATTGTGATGCCGAAAGCTAAAACCCGGGCAGAAAAAATGGCTATGAAGGGCGAGCCTTTTAACCTGCATAACTTTAAGCGCAATCTTGATGAAGAAGTTGAGGCACTAAAACAAAATTTCAATAATGCCCATAATGAAGCACGCCCCTTCTTTAGCTATGCAGGCGGTGCGGCAAAATCTCTTATACAGCTTCTCTTAGCCTTTTTGGGAAAAGTATTTAAGGCAATTATAAAAATTGGTGTAGGTTTCATCATATTAATAGGTGCAATAGCCTTGTTAGCTACATTTATAGCCCTATTCTCTGCTTTGGGATTTTGGAATTCGAGCGAAATCAATATATTCCCTTTTAATGCAATTAATCCGGAATACCGTACTTCATTGTTTTTAAGCGCTTTCTTTTTAGTCACAATACCTATTGCAGCTCTATTATTCTTTGCATTCCGAATATTGACAAACAGGAAAATCTTAACAAGAACAGCATCTTTTGTAATGTTGATCATCTGGCTTACAGCGTTAGTATCGGGGATATACTATGGCTCAAGCCTGGCTGCCGAGTTTTCTGAAGAGGCAACATTCCAGCAAACTATCGCCCTTAAACCACACAATTCTTACCAATTAGAATTAAACGAAGCTATATTATTGAGCAAAGAAGACAGCATTGAATACGGAATAGAAGGCGCACAAAATACCAGGTCAATAACTATTAATGGGGCAAGGTCAGAAGTTAATGCTCCACGGAATATCAGGTTGACTATAATTAAAGGCGATACCGATGTTCCTTTATTAATTGAAGAGTTTAGCGCTAAAGGGCCTACTTTTAAAATGGCATTAAATTATGCCAGGCAAATTTCATATCAGTTTACTCAAAAAGATTCCATTTTAAATTTTAGCGGGAATATCCATACGCCGCTACATGAAATTTGGCGAGACCAGTCTATAAAATTAAAACTTGTTCTGCCGGCAAATACCCTCCTTTACATTGATGGCAAATTAAATTATTATCTTGATGACGCTAATTTACACGATTGCCAGCCAGATGGAGTGCCTGAAGAAACAGTATCAGAATGGGCAATTACAGATACAGGGCTCAAATGCGTGAATGATTCGCTTTACCAGCGAAGGCAGTATAGAAATTAGAATTGATAATTTGTTAAGCAGGTTCAAAGCTGCCGCAAAGAGCTTAAAATCATAAGCAGAACCTAATAAAAACTCATTTTGGCCGTATTAAAATATACAGCATTTCGCCCAATTACGTTTTTGTAATATAAAAAAAACATATATCTTTCGCGTTGAAAATTTTATGTTTAAGGCAGTTACATTTACAATATTCTTAATTGGAGCATATATATCAGGGAGTGCTCAAAACTCGTACACTTTACAGGGGCATATAATCAGCTCAAATTCTTACCCGGTAGAATCTGCAACCATATTATTAAAAACCTTTCCTGACTCTGTATTATATAAAACTGCTTTTACAGGCACCAACGGGCTTTTCAAATTTGTCAATCTTCCAAAAGGAGATTATTTAATAACTGTAACAGCTTTGGCTTACCAGCAGGTTACAAAACTTTGCAAAATCAGTACCGCTGATTATGATATAGGCAGTATTAGCTTGATAGACCAGCCAAGAAACCTTAAAGAGGTTGGTATAACTGCCAAAAAAGAACTTATTGAGGTTAAGCCCGGCAAGGTTATTTTAAATGTAAATGGCAGCATTATTTCTACAGGAAATAATGCGTTGGACATATTAAAAAAGGCGCCTGGAGTTTTAGTTGATGAGCATGAAACCATAAGCTTAAATGGCAAGCATGAAGTGGTTGTAATGTTAGATGGCAAACCCAGTTATTTATCTGCGGAAGATTTGATCAACCTGCTGCAAACCACTCAAAGCTCAACAATAGATCAGATCGAGCTTATCAGCAACCCGGGAGCAAATTATGAAGCCGCAGGTGGTGCTGGGATAATTAACATCCGACTGAAAAAAGATAAAAATGCTGGTAAAAATGGCGTTTTTAACCTGTCCGGAGGCATTAGCCACCTCAATAATACAACAGCAGCTAATTATAGGCTTGCCCCTAGTATTGCTTTAAATAGCCGCTCAAAAAAGATCAACGTATTTGGAAATTATTCTTATACGGATAATGACATTTCCAGAAAATCTAACCTTTACAGAAATATCAACACCAATGGTGTTACCAGCGGGGTTGATTTAGACTATTCTACACAAACGAGCAGATATAGCCACGCCGCAAGAGCCGGCTTAGATTATTTTACAAATCCTAAAGATGTAATTGGATTACTAGTAAATAGCGCTTATTCTATTACCAGATTAGATAAACGAAATATATCCATGTTAAATACTTCCGGAAAGCCGGAAGCAGAAATATTCACAAACTCTGGCCAGGAGAGAAAAGTATACAACGTTGGCATAAACCTGAATTATAAAAGAGCAATTGGCAAGAAAAATAATGAGCTATCTGCTGATGTAGATTATTCGGTTTTTAACAGAGAATCTGATGAGTTATTAAATATTGCTTACAAACCTTACAATACGGGCACCCCAGCCAGTCAGAAACTTCTTAAAAATAATTCGCCTGCCCACTACGACATAAAATCAATAAAAGCTGATTACGCCATTTCTCTCACCGGCTCTGCTTCTATAACCTTGGGGAGCAAGATTAGTAGGGTGGTAAGCAATAATTCGTTAGATTTTGGTTCATTATATGCAATGTCCTATACCCCAGACCCTAAATTTACCAATGATTTTTCTTTCAAAGAGCTTATTACCGGCACTTATGCTAATTATGCCAAAACTTATAAAAAAGGAAGCCTTCAATTAGGGCTGAGGACCGAATTTACATCATCCAAAGGAACATCTGTAACTACCGGAAATGTACTTGCCAAAAACTATTTAAACCTGTTTCCAAATATTGCTATCGTGAGGCAGGTTGACCCTGATAACCAGTTGTATCTTTCATACAGCCGCCGAATTGACCGTCCGGCATATGAAGATTTAAACCCTTTTATTGGTTATCTAGACCAGTACAGCTACCGTTCAGGGAATCCAGGTTTATCTTCGCAGTACACCAATAATATAGAAGCCACCCATATACTTAAACACAAATACAGCACAACATTAAGGTATAGCATAGCTAACAATGCTTTTTCTATGGTTTACATTCAGGACGATAAAACCTGTGTTGTTACACAGATGAGGCAGAATTTAGATAAAATGTATGCCTATGGAGTTATTTTTAATGCTCCATTAAAACCGGTTACATGGTGGACAGCCAATATAAACTTGTCTGCGTTAAACATCCGGTATGTATCTAATTCGGCTGGGGGAAGCCTGAATAACGGGCGGCCAGACATCACTATCAAATCTTTAAATAGCTTTTCTCTTCCTAAGGGATTTAATGCCGAAGTAAGCGGCAAATATCAATCGCCATCGTTTTATGGAATTTTGAACTATCAGCAAATTTTCAATGTAGACGCTGGAATAAGCAAGTCATTATTCAATAAGAGGGCATCTTTGCGACTCAGCGCATCGGACATATTTAATACTGATGCAACCAAGTTTAGCTCTAATTACCAAAACCTAGATTTGTACGGGAAAGACAAAGTTGAAACGCACATTTTATTAGTAAATTTCAGTTGGCAATTTGGCAAAACAAGCATAGATGCATCCCGAAGGCGCAACTCTGGATCAGATACTGAACAGAACCGGGTTGGAAGCCTTTAAGGCTCCCAATATTAATGGCCTACCATAAAAACCGCATTGCTGAAAAGCAATTTGCCGTTCTCCCAAAAACCCCTGAACAACAGGTTTTCTGCGATATACACTACGCTTCCATTTTCAATATTTTCTGTGCCAAGCAGCAAGCCATCAACTAATTTTTTCTTCACGTTAGTCCCAACAAGTCCGCTAACCCAATTATTCTTTTTCAAAACTCCCACGTTCCATCCGGTTTCCAGGAATTTATAAACTACATCATCTTGCTTAAGAGTGAAATAATAATTAGGGAAGCCAAATGCCAATGGGTGGGTATTATCTAAATCTACCTTATAAATAGCTCCGGGTATATCTGTTTTAGCGCTTTCGCGTTCACGGTTTTCGTAAGGTTTTAGTGAATCATAAGGATCTTTGCTTTCTACAGGCTTTGGGGGTTCTTTGCTTTTAAGCGAAAATCCTTTTTTGCCGCTTAGTCCTTCTACTGCGCCTTCCATAGCTATAAGTTTGCCACCGCTTCTAATCCAGTTAAGCATTTTATCGCTTCCCAGATCCGGGTATGAGCCATCTGGCACAATAATTACATCAAAGGTGCTTAGCGTTGTGCGGGGTATATCCCGGTAACGGATAATGGAAACAGGATAGTTGATCTGCTGTTCAAAAAAATGCCATATCTGGCCTAAAGAAAGCGAGGAAGATTCGTCTCCGCCAATTACAGCAATAGAAGGCTTTTCAATGTACCGGATTTTATTGGAACCCAAATCGGAGCCTTTATCTACAAATCCGGTAGCAACCGCCTGCAAGGTTATTCCACAGGTTTTGGCAATATCCAGTACGGTTTCATAAAACCGGATAATCTGTTCGTTGCTGGTGCGGGCAATTATCAATGACCCGGCATTGAACTTTTTGCCGCCTTCTTCAATTGCCCTTTCAGTAAACCTGACTTTGATATTCTTTTTGAGCAGCGCCGATAGGAACTTAACATCTGCGACAGAATTCCAATTTGCTATAAAAGCTACAGGATTGGTAATTTGAGGATTTGAGATTACCGGGACATCCATTTTTGACCCTAAAGGTTTTAGAGCTTCATGTGTAGCATAAGCGTTAAGGCCGTATGCGTATGGAAGTGCCCATGCGGTAATGTCATACGTAATAGAATCCGAAACAAAAGTTTTAGGCTCAAATAGCACTTTCAACAACACAGATTTAGGCTGGTAAGCGCTTATTACCATATCGGTTTTATCAACCTGAAATGGTTCGGTTTTGGCTGTAAAATAATTGAAACCAGTAGATCCTTTTGAAGACCCGTAACCATATTCAATTCCATTTCTGGTCAGCAAATCTGCAAGTATTTTAATTTTCTCTGCATTTTCGCCTTTAACAACATATGCTTTATATTCTCCGGGAGGATTATTTTTGTTGGCAGAAAAATACGCTTTAAACTCGCTTACAAGCTTTTCAGAATTCTTAGATGCCATCTCTATGGTAGATAAGCCGGTTGTATAATGATGCTCTATGCGTGCTTTCAGCGTAAGCGTATCGCCAACCGAATTGATTATAGCCAAGCCTGCACGGCCGCCGCCGCCCTGCTCATAAGTCATGCCTATCGAGCCGTTGTATAGCGGGTAAGTATCGCCATAAGATGGATAAACTAAATCATAGCGTTCGCGGGTGTAATACATCCATGAATTCTGGTCAAAGTATTTTGCATGGTTTTTACCGATAGTTGTTTGAAATTCACGCTGCCATTTGGTTATATCCTGATGTATAGGTTCGGCAGCTGGTGCAAAATAATAAGGATCATTGAACCCCTGTTCGTGAAAATCTACGTGGATATGAGGAAGCCACTGGTTATAAAGCGCCATGCGCTGTCTGGTTTCAATTTGAGTTTGCCATGCCCAATCGCGATTTAGGTCAAAATAATAATGATTGGCACGCCCGCCAGGCCAGGGCTCAATGTGTTCGCGAGAAAAAGGATTAGCATCCGGGAGGTTATTTTTTATAGGATTATAAAAATTAACATACCGGTCTCTGCCATCGGGGTTCAGGCATGGATCAATAATAACAACCGTATTTTTAAGCCAAGCTTTTGTTTGTGCATTAGCCGGATCTACCAGTGCATAAAGAGTTTTGAGGGATGCCTCAGTTGAAACTGCCTCATTGCCATGCACATTATAGCTTAGCCAAACTATTGCTGGTTCGTTTAAATCCGAAGAACCAGCCTCAATGCCTGCAATTTTCAGATTATTGTTGCGGATATTTTCAAGCCGGCCAATATTTTCTT
>JAYVNR010000049.1:0-2242 GCA_043758305.1 Pedobacter sp.
GTTACGCAAAAAGAACAGTTATAGTTTTTCCTTTGACACCTGTATTCGAATGGACATCTAAAGTGGACACCACTAAATTAGATGCGTCATGGATTAGAACAGTGGAAGGTTACAACCCATACGACCTAAAATAACTGCACACAACATTATGTCGTATTGCTTAAAGCCCCCGAATTTAAAATCACTCAACATAAAATGCAAAAGCCCCAGTCAGCAGAGACTGGGGTTTTTGGCTATACGCTGTTCAGCGACACCGGAGCTTAAGGTGGTTTTGTAGCATTTATTGGAAGCCACTGCTACTTTAAAAATACTGTTTTGCTTTGCTGCAGGATGCAAAATATAGGATCTGTTTGTGGCCCTGGGTAGCTTGCCTTACTCAATTTATTCGAATGAATAAAGTTGCTTTTTTTCGTTATTTTTTGTATCGTCATTGGCTGGTTGGTTTAGGTAGCTGGCCGTTGTAGTGACGATGATTTATTTTTGGTTTTACTCCGGTTCAAGTCTTTTATGTTTACAAGAGCGCCGTGGTGGTTTAGGTAACTGGCCATTATTTCCATTTTACCTGTTTTGCATTTTGTACAGAGGCTGTAATCTATTCCCGTGCGCTGCAGCATTTGCACACTAAAAGGTATGATTACTTTGGGCATGGGTTTGGGCAGGTTCAATTGCAGGTGTATGGCATCTATGCGCTTATTTTTTCCATTGTGCGGCAGGTAGCCGCCATGCCGTATTTTTACAAACAGCTTTGGCAACACATGCTGCTCAAATCTTCTTGCAAATTCTTCCTGGCTTAGCGTCAGTTGCCCCCTTTAGCGCAAGCAACTTTTAAAATTAGAAAACACTCCATTAGCATAATAATATGAGGGTATAGCTTTGGCTAATTGAGTTGACTATCCTTGTGCCCAAATTACTCTCCAAATTACAAATGGTCAATTCGCTACATTATGTAACCCTTTTAAAATTTCAGGCAGTTTCTAAAAGCCTAATAAAGAATTTTATAAACTTTAGGCGTGCACTATTCTAATAAAAGTTATAATGGCTGCTCAATACTTGTTAGCTCTTTTTGTTGTTTGGCACAAGCATGCCAACTTACTTAAGCCGCCCGACATGCTTGCGCCAATGCAAAACTCTTATTTATTTGCAAGCGCTTGCTTGCGCCAAAAAGGGCACGTATCCTCCCTGTATTTTCTTTTTTACAAAGCTTTCAATTTGTCAGCTATTGCATTGTTAAATATTAGTAACCTACCAACACTGGAAACCTGAACAAAACCACCGCCTAATTCCAGCGCCTATTCTCATTTCGTCCTGCACCTACTGGGGCCATCGCTCTTTGCCCGTCCTCCTTCTTTCGCTGATAAGAATCATTTTTGTTTGCACCTTTCACAAAAACAAGTTGAACATTTTCTTAATTGAATTATTTTTCTGTTTTACAATCTTACCTAATTAAAAAAATTGTTCACTCCAAAAGTTATAAAATTGTAACCATTAATTGAACTTATAAACCAAGAAAAAAAATATTGTATTTTAAGAACTATTCAAACCCGCTTATGTTCTTCAATCAAATAAATTATTTAAAAATGAAAAATATTGTAGAAATCGCATCAGCGAACAAAGACTTTACAACATTAGTTGCTGCTGTTGTCGCGGCTGGATTAGCAGAAACATTGAGCGGCGCAGGTCCGTTCACAGTTTTCGCCCCTACCAACGCAGCATTTGCCAAATTACCGGCAGGAACAGTTGAAGAATTAATTAAGCCTGAAAACAAAGAAAAATTGGCGGCTATTCTTACCTATCATGTAGTTGCGAGCAAAGCTTTATCTTCTGATTTGACTAACGGGCAAGAAATTAAAACAGTTAATGGACAGAAAGTTAAAGTGACTATTGGAGACAAAGTAAAAGTGGATGGCGCTGTTGTAATCACGCCAGACCTTGAAGCATCAAATGGTGTTATCCATGTGATTGATTCGGTAATTATGCCTAAATAAACAGCTTAATACTATTTTAAACTTATATGGCTGTATCAAATTGATACAGCCATATTTTTTTTATTAAGCTGCTCATTTAATTAAAAACGCTTCCAATCTTTTATCATAAAAGATTCTGACATTTCTTTGCACTTAAACGTTTTTAAATAATTGAATCCTGTACTTCGGATGTATAACAAATCAATATTTCTTAAGTCGCTTATCAATTATACCATTGAAAATAAAATAATGAACCGGTGACAGGCTATACCAATACA
>JAYVNR010000050.1:0-2240 GCA_043758305.1 Pedobacter sp.
TCAAAATCCTTCAGCTCCTGCTTGTTGTAAGTATTTCCAAGCGAGAGCATGGGCCATTTGTGCTTTACGGTCTTAAATTCTTTGGTGATATCGCCTCCCACTTTCTGTGTAGGCGAATCTAGGTCCTGATATTCGGGATACTGTTTTTCAAGATTGGCGAGTTCTTTTAGCTTAAGGTCGAAATCGTAATCTGAAATTGTGGGCTGGGCAAGCACATAATAATTGTAATTGTGCTGGCTAAGATCTTTAACCAGCAATTCCATTTTTTCTTTAGCATCAAAAGGTGGCATGAACGAATATAGAAGATAATTTTAAATCAGTTAGCCATAAATCAACACCATTATTAAACTCAGATATTTATTGCAGGGTAAATTTTATGTTACCCATGTAAGTTTAAACGATAACTTTTTCACCCAAAAAGCGGATTGAGTGGCTTACAGGGACGGTCAATGCTTTTTGCAATATTACGCTCTACACCCGGGAGCTTGAACAAGATTATTTTTTTATAGCTTTAAATAATCTATTAACTGATTATGCTTAAGGGATTTCTCACTTCGCTAGTATTGGCCTGCTTTTTAGGAGCAAAAGCTGCTTCTATACTTATCCCAATGGATGAGCTACAGAAAAACCATTTAAAAGCATACGGTATTGCTTACTGGACTTTAAAGAAAGACCTTCCGGTAAACTGGCTTTTAAACTATCGGGGCGGAAGTTTTATGATGGATTACTCCCAGCCGATAGAGAACGAATGCCGTGTTAGAGGTGTTTCGTACGAGGTTATCACTTCTGCAAAAGTTAATGCCATACTCACAGAAATTGCAGACCCTAAAGTGAACATGGAGATTGTAAAACTTGAAAAGAGCGCCAAAATTGCGGTTTATTCCCCTAATAAGATTTTCGTCACTAAAGATTATACCGATGCCGTTCTTATAGCATTAGATTATGCAGAAATACCCTATGAGATTTTATATGATGAGCAAATATTAAAAGGCGAGCTTTCTAAATATGAATGGGTGCATTTGCACCATGAAGATTTTACGGGCCAGTTTGGGCTAAATGTACAACGATTAGCTCCCGAGGATAAGGAGGCTCAGGTGAGCATTGCAAGGCGATTCGGCTATAGTAAAGTATCGCAAATGAAACTTGCGGTAGCCAAAACCATAAGCAAATTTGTTGAAGATGGAGGATATCTGTTTGCCATGTGCTCGGCAGGCGAAACATTAGACGTAGCTCTTTCGGCTAATGGGGTAGACATTGTAGACAGTTATAATGATGGGGATGGGATTGACCCAAATGCCCAATCTAAACTAGATTTCTCTAAGGCCTTTGCTTTTAAAGATTTCACTCTTTCAAAAGATGGAAGGGGATTTTCAAATATTAATATATCCAGGATTGACCCCTCAGAGAATTTCTTTACGCTTTTTAGTTTTTCGGCCAAATGGGATATTGTTCCCTCCATGCTTTGCCAGAATCATGAATACGTTATTAAAGGATTTATGGGTCAAACTACCTCTTTTAATGAAAGCGTTATAAAATCTACTACACTAATTATGGGCGAAACCAAAACAGCAGGTGCTGCCCGCTACCTTCACGGCGAATTTGGCAAAGGCCAATGGACGTATTATGGTGGGCATGATCCGGAAGGAAATATGGGCGGGGGCAGAGGGGGTTTTGGTGGTGGCGGCAGAGGTGGCGGTGGTGGCGGCTTTGGCGGGGGTTTCCCCGGAGGAGGTGGCGGCGGCGGTGGCCCTAACGACAGGAGGACCGATTTAAATTTAACCCCTAATTCCCCGGGTTACAGGCTAATATTAAATAACGTACTGTTCCCTTCAGCTAAAAAGAAGAAGCAAAAAACATAGGCTTAAATCGCTTAACTTAAAAAAGCGTCGTTATGGATCATAACGACGCTTTTTTATTATACTATGGTTGAACTTACTTTTTAAAAGCACTTTTAAGCTGGGATGCAGCGTAAGCTTGTGCATCTTTTGCTTCGGGGACAACTGCTGCCATTCCAAAAAACTCATGTGTTACTCCATCATAGTTTTTTGTGAAAACAGTTACGCCTGCGGCTTTAAGCTTATCCGCAAGCAGCATCCCATCACTTTGCAGTGGGTCAATCCCAGCTGTAATAATGGTAGTTGGAGGAAGCCCTTTTAAGTTGGCACCAACTAAATTTATCATAGGGCCTTTAGCTTCTGCCATAGAATTCAGGTAGTTTTTAGAAAACCATTCCATCATAG
>JAYVNR010000051.1:0-2229 GCA_043758305.1 Pedobacter sp.
TGCAAAAATTCGGCAATAGACCAGGCAATGGATATGCCATCATAGGTGGAGGTTCCACGCCCTATTTCATCCAGCAGGATCAGGCTCCGGTCAGAAAGATTATTCAGGATGCTTGCCGTTTCATTCATCTCTACCATAAACGTTGATTCGCCCGACGAAAGATTATCGGATGCACCTACCCTGGTAAAAATTTTATCAACCAGCCCTATTGATACCGCTTTAGCCGGAACAAAGCAACCCATTTGCGCCATCAATACAATCAACCCCGTTTGCCGTAACAATGCCGATTTACCCGCCATATTTGGCCCGGTTATAATAATTATTTGCTGCGTTTCAGAGTCTAAGTAAACATCGTTGGTGATGTACTCCTCGCCAAGCGGCAGCTTTTTTTCAATTACAGGATGACGGCCACCTTTGATATCAATAACACGGCTCTCGTTTATTTCCGGTTTAACATAGTAATTTTTTATTGATATAGTAGCGAAGTTTAAAAGAACATCCAAGCGTGCTATAAGTTGAGCGTTAAGTTGAATTGGCTTTATATATTTTGCTAACGAATAAATCAGGTCGTTATAAAGGCGTGTTTCAATTATAAGTATCTTCTCTTCAGCCCCTAATATCTGCTCTTCGTATTCCTTTAGTTCCGGGGTTATGTAACGCTCAGCATTTACAAGGGTTTGCTTGCGTATCCAATCGGCAGGTACTTTATCCTTGTGACTGTGGGTTACCTCTAAATAATATCCAAATACATTGTTGAACGATACTTTAAGCGATGGAATGCCCGTTATTTCAGCTTCCCTTTTCTGTATCTCTAGCAGGTAGCCTTTGCCACCAAAGGCAATTTTTCGCAGTCGGTCAAGGTCTTCATCAATGCCATCGTTCATTACACCTCCTTTTATGAGCATTACAGGTGGCTCGGCACTTAATTCATTTTCTATTTTCTGGCAAATCAGCGAACACGGGTTTAGTTGTGCTGCAATATCTTGCAAAGGTGAATTGACAGAAGCCTCACCTATTTTTTTTATGGTATTGATTGCTGTTAAGGCTTTATTTAACTGGCATACTTCGCGGGGGTTTGCCTTTTGTAATCCGATTTTAGAAATAAGCCTTTCCAAATCGCCTATAAGCCGGATATTTTGCTTTAACGTTTCCCTTAGCTCCTCCTGTTCTATTAAAAATTGTACAACTCCAAGCCTGTCGTTAATGGGTTTAATTTCTTTTAGCGGCATTACGATCCACCGGCGAAGCAAGCGCGCGCCCATGGGCGAGCAGGTATGGTCCAGAACATCAACCAAAGTTAAAGCGTTTTCATTTGCAGAGCCCACTAATTCTAAGTTACGAATGCTGTATCGGTCGAGCCATAGAAAACGGTCTTCTTCAATACGGCTTATAGCAGATATATGCTGCAGGTTTCGGTGCTCCGTCTCGTTTAGGTAATGCAGAGTAACCCCTGCAGCTACAATGCCTAAGTTCAGCTTGTCAATACCAAAACCCTTTAAGGATTTAACACCAAAATGCTTCAATAATACCTCACTGGCATAATCGCCACTATAGGGCCATTCGTCAAGTGTATAAGTATAAAACCTGTCGCCGAAGGCATTCTTAAAATCAAGCTGCCTGCTTTTGGGATAAATAATTTCACTTGGCGAATAACTTTGCAGCAACTTATCAATATACATGCTGTTACCCTGTGCCGTTAAAAACTCACCGGTCGAAACATCAATTAAGGCAATCCCGATGCTGTTCTTATCAAAATAAAGGGAAGCTAAGTAATTATTACTCTTTTGATGCAGTATATTATCATTAATGGCTACACCAGGTGTAATTAACTCCGTAACACCGCGTTTTACAATGGTTTTTGTGGTTTTTGGGTCTTCAAGCTGATCACAAATAGCGACCCGCTGTCCGGCCCTTACTAATTTAGGAAGGTAAGTATCTAATGAATGATATGGAAAACCAGCCAGCTCAATATAAGTTGCCGAGCCGTTGGCCCGACGGGTAAGCACAATTCCTAAAATACCTGAAGCCTTTATAGCATCTTCACCAAAAGTTTCGTAAAAATCGCCTACACGGAATAACAGTAAAGCACCGGGGTACTTAACTTTTATAGCATTGTATTGCTGCATTAACGGCGTTTCTTTGGTTGCGACCTTTGCCAAACAGTTTATTCTAATTTTAAAGGATGGCAAAGTTAATGCATTACACAATGTTTAGCCATATTGTTGAAAA
>JAYVNR010000052.1:0-2226 GCA_043758305.1 Pedobacter sp.
CATAACTAAGGGATCTGAAAACGTACGCTCTGTTGTTTCTATGGGCTATTACAAGCAGGAAGGCGTTATCATTAAAACTGGCATTAACCGGTATTCGCTGCGGGCTAATGTAGATGCAAGCATAGGTAAAAAAGTAACTATTGGCCTAAACCTTGCACCATCATACACAAAGCGTTTTGGCCCGTTGGGCGAGGGTTCGGCATTTGGAGGGGCTGCTACCAGTATTATTGGTGCTGCTAACATGGCTACGCGTGCAGCTCCAATTTATAATGCAGACGGAACATACACACAGAATATCCCTACTTTTGATAATAATTTTACCACATATACCAGTGCTAATCCCACTTATACAACAGGCGCTATCCTGCAGATAAACCCGGTAAATGTTGCAAATAATATCCGTCAGGATACTTATAACTTCCGTACGCTGGCTAATACTTATCTGAGCTGGAAAGTATTATCAGGCTTAACTGCGAAAACCACTTTCAATGTTGACTTTGGCAACGACCGTACAGATAACTTCTTCCCGTCTTACCTTGATGCCCGTTACACAACTGGCAGCACAGCTTTTAGCACTGGCCTTAATTCAAGACGCAACACCTTAAACTGGCTGAATGAAAACACTCTAGATTATACCAAGAAATGGGGCGATCATTCGTTCTCAGCTTTAGCAGGGTTTACCGTTCAGGATGAAAAAACTAATCTTCTTTCTAACTCAGGCTCGCTCTATAACAATGATGTAGTTTACTCCATTAATAACGCTACAGTAGTTACCGGTGCCGCAACTATTGAAGAATGGCGCCTGCTTTCTTTATTGTCGCGTTTAAATTATTCATTTAAAGACAAGTATATCCTTAGCGCTACCGTGCGCCGCGATGGTTCTTCCCGTTTTGGCAATAAAAACCGTTACGGTACCTTCCCTTCAGCGTCTGCTGCCTGGGTATTGTCTAATGAATCATTCTTTCCAAAAGATGGCGTTATCGATGAGGTTAAACTAAGAGGAAGCTATGGTTTATCCGGAAATAACAGCATTGGCAACTTTAGCTTTCTTCCGGGCGTAAATGCTACTACTTTATTCTATGATTTTAATGGGGCATCTGCCAGTGCTGCGGCATTAACAAGCCTTCCCAACAATGACTTAACCTGGGAGAAATCAAAACAAACCGATTTAGGCTTAGATATCAGCTTGCTGAAAGGTCGCATCAACTTTATTTCTGAAGCATACAGGCGCATTACTTCGGGCATGCTACAGAATATCAATATCCCTTATTCTGCCGGTTTTGCTTCAGGTGTAACCAATTTGGGAAAAATCAGGAACCAGGGGCTGGAGTTTACATTGAATACTAAAAACTTTGTAAATGACTTTAAATGGGGCACTGATTTCAATATCTCTATGAACAGGAATATGGTGCTAAGCTTAGGCAAAGCCACTAATTTCACTAGCGGTGCAAACCTTATAGCTGTGGGCTATCCTATCGGGATGTTTTATACCCACATTGCCAACGGTTTCTTTACTGCCCAGGAATTGGCAATAACAAATCAGAACGATCCAAACTACATACCACGTTTTGCAGGCCAGGTAACGCCTGGAAGTATCAAGGTGCTGAACCTTGGAACTTCTTCAGATGTTCCCGGAATTCATAATTCTGTAGATAAAGTGTTAGATGCCGGCGACCGTGTAGTGACCGGAAGCCCTTACCCTAAATTTACTTTTGGGATGACAAACCGCTTCAATTACAAAAATGTAGATATGAGCGTTCTTGTTCAGGGCTCAGAAGGCAACCACGTATATACTCAATATAAATACTGGACCAATAATCTGGACGGATCCTTTAATGTGGAGAAAGAAGTTGCTAACCGCTGGCGTTCAGAAAGCAATCCGGGAGCAGGCATATTGCCAACTACTAACGGCAATACCAACACTATCAGAGATGGTGGAGCTAATGCTGCCTTATTAGATTCTTATGTAAAAGATGCTTCTTTTATCGCAGTCCGCAACATTACACTAGGCTATAATTTTAAGCTAAAAACATCTTTCAGCAATAGTTTCAGGGCTTACTTCTCAACACAAAACCCTTTTATATTTACTAAATATAAAGGCTCTAACCCCGAAGTAAATACTTCAGGCAATACACCTTTAAACCCGGGAATTGATACTCAGGGCTATCCTATTGGTATCACATATTCTGCAGGTTTGAACATGAGGTTTTAAGGTTAGGCAATTAA
>JAYVNR010000053.1:0-2225 GCA_043758305.1 Pedobacter sp.
CATAACTAAGGGATCTGAAAACGTACGCTCTGTTGTTTCTATGGGCTATTACAAGCAGGAAGGCGTTATCATTAAAACTGGCATTAACCGGTATTCGCTACGTGCCAATGTAGATGCAAGCATAGGCAAAAAAGTAACCATTGGCCTAAACCTTGCGCCAAGTTATACAAAGCGTTTTGGTCCGTTGGGCGAAGGACAAGCATTTGGAAATGCTGCTACCAGTATTATTGGTGCCGCTAATATGGCTACACGTGCTGCTCCTATTTACAATGCAGACGGAACGTATACTCAAAATATCCCTACTTTTGATAATAATTTTACAACATACACTAGTGCTAACCCCACTTATGTTACAGGCGCTATCCTGCAGATAAACCCGGTAAATGTTGCAAATAATATCCGCCAGAATACTAATAACTTTCGTACACTGGCTAACACGTATCTGAGCTGGAAAGTATTATCAGGCTTAACTGCAAAAACCACTTTCAATATTGATTTTGGAAACGACCGTACAGATAATTTCTTCCCGTCTTATCTGGATGCCCGTTATACTACTGGCAGTACAGCATTTAGCACAGGCGTAAACTCAAACCGCAACACGCTGAACTGGCTGAATGAAAACACCCTGGATTATACTAAAAAATGGGGCGATCATTCATTCTCGGCTTTGGCAGGTTTTACAGTACAGGATGAAAAAACCAATTTCCTATCTAATGCAGGTTCACTTTATAACAATGATATAGTCTATTCTATCAATAATGCCACTGTAGTAGTACCTAGTGCTACTATTGAGGAATGGCGCCTGCTTTCTTTACTGTCACGCTTGAATTATTCATATAAAGATAAGTATATCCTTAGCGCTACTGTGCGCCGCGATGGCTCTTCCCGTTTTGGCAATAAGAACCGTTACGGTACCTTCCCTTCAGCGTCTGCTGCCTGGGTATTGTCTAACGAATCATTCTTTCCAAAAGATGGCGTTATCGATGAGGTTAAACTAAGAGGAAGCTACGGTTTATCCGGAAATAACAGCATTGGCAACTTTAGTTTTCTTCCAGGCGTAAATGCCACTACTTTGTTCTATGATTTTAATGGGGCATCTGCAAGTGCTGCGGCATTAACAAGCCTTCCCAACAATGATTTAACTTGGGAGAAATCAAAACAAACCGATTTAGGATTAGATATCAGCTTGCTGAAAGGGCGCATCAACTTTATTTCTGAGGCATACAGGCGCATTACTTCGGGCATGCTGCAAAATATAAATATCCCTTATTCTGCCGGTTTTGCTTCAGGTGTAACTAATTTGGGAAAAATAAGGAACCAGGGGCTGGAGTTTACATTGAATACTAAAAACTTTGTAAATGACTTTAAATGGGGCACAGATTTCAATATTTCTATGAACAGGAATATGGTGCTAAGCTTAGGCAAAGCCACCAATTTTACAAGTGGTGCAAACCTTAAGCTGTGGGCTATCCTATCGGGATGTTTTATACCCACATTGCCAACGGTTTCTTTACTGCTCAGGAATTGGCAATAACCAATCAGAACGATCCAAACTACATACCACGTTTTGCAGGCCAGGTAACACCAGGCAGTATCAAGGTATTAAATCTTGGAACTTCTTCAGATGTGCCCGGAATTCATAATTCTGTAGATAAAGTATTAGATGCCGGCGACCGTGTAGTGACCGGAAGCCCATACCCTAAATTTACTTTTGGGATGACAAACCGCTTCAATTACAAAAATGTAGATATGAGCGTTCTTGTTCAGGGTTCACAAGGCAACCATGTGTATACTCAATATAAATACTGGACCAATAATTTGGACGGATCATTTAATGTGGAGAAAGAAGTTGCTAACCGCTGGCGCTCAGAAAGCAATCCGGGAGCAGGTATATTGCCAACTACTAACGGCAATACCAACACTATCAGAGATGCAGGAGCAAATGCGGCCTTATTAAATTCTTATGTAAAAGATGCTTCTTTTATCGCAATCCGCAATATTACACTAGGCTATAATTTTAAGCTAAAAACATCTTTCAGCAATAGTTTCAGGGCTTACTTCTCAACACAAAACCCTTTTATATTCACTAAATATAAAGGCTCTAACCCCGAAGTAAATACTTCAGGTAATACACCTTTAAACCCGGGAATTGATACTCAGGGCTATCCTATTGGTATCACATATTCTGCAGGTTTGAACATGAGGTTTTAAGGTTAGGCAATTAA
>JAYVNR010000054.1:0-2206 GCA_043758305.1 Pedobacter sp.
ACTCTAATTCTACACACCCAGATTACTGGTTCTTTGTTGAAATTGGTTTGAAGATTAACCGGGAAGCCGGGTTTACCCACATTCAAAATGTAGTTGGCAAAGAACGTAAATGAACTTCGATGATGTACTAAAAATTATTTTTTCAGCAGGACTACTCGCTATGGGATGGTTTTCAAGAGTGGTTTGGTCAGCGACCCAAGAACTCAAGACCGACCTAGCAAATCTTCGAGTTGAGATTGCTAAAGAATATACTCCAAAGGATGACTTCAAAACATTCACCGCAGAAATTCGTGGTATGTTTGAGGTCATACGTGATAAACTAGATAATAAGGCAGACAAATGAATTGGATTGATACACTAAAATCCCTAGCACCCACAGTGGCCACGGCCCTGGGTGGACCACTAGCTGGAGCAGCAGTTTCTGCTATTGGTAGTATTTTGGGTGTATCTCAACCCACTCAAGACTCTATTTCTAAAGTATTTGCAGATGGTCAATTGACTCCAGATCATCTTGCGGAAATCCGTAAACTAGAACTTCAATATCAGAATGATGAGAAGGAACGTGGTTTCAAGTATGTAGAACTAGCTTACAAGGACGTTGACTCTGCACGTCAAATGCAGATTGTCACTAAGTCCTCTACACCTACTATTTTATCTTATGGTGTGTTGGTTGTTGGTGGTGCTATGATGGCTTCTGTGCTGGCTGGTTGGGCTAAGGTAGATGGTGCTCTTGCGGGTACATTGATTGGTTATGCTGTATCAGAAATGAAGGCTGTCCTACAATACTGGTTTGGATCTAGTCAAGGATCAAAAGATAAGGATGAGTTGCTAGCTAACTCTACACCAATTCAAGGAAATTAAATGGCAACGTCAGGCATCTCCACTTGGTCCCCTAATCGGGACACTATAATCAATGGCGCTCTGCGCAAACTAGTAGCTCTATCTGGTGGAAGTCTGCCTAAAACGTTTGAGGTAACTAATGCCCTAGAAGCATTGAATGCAATGATCAAGGGATTTCAAGTAGATGGTATGCCAGTATGGGCTGTTAAGGATTACTCCTTTACAACCATTGCTGGAACATCTGCCTATTTAATTGGTAATGGTAAAACACTCAATACTCCTGTTCCTTTGAAACTTACTCAAGCAGCTAGGGTAGAATCCACTGGTTCTCCTAATGTCCCTTTGGATATTAAGACCCATTATGACTTCAATCTCCTGCCCATCAATGCAGCAGCAGGTCCGCCAGTAGAGTTATTTTACCAACCCTTCTCTACCTTTGGTACTATTAATCTATGGCCTACTCCCATTTATTCTAACACCATTATCCAAATCACATACCAACGTCCTTTTGAGGATATGGTCTCTTCCACAGATGATATTGACTTTCCTTCCTATTGGTCAGAAGCTTTAATCTTTGGACTGGCTTGGAGGTTGTCATATGAATATGGTACCCCCATCTTGGATAGACAAGAGTTACAAAAAACTGCTGAATTCTTCCATGGTCAGGCTGCCTCTTTCGGAACTGAAGAAGGAAGTTTGTTTCTTCAACCTGATTCACAAGGACGTTAATGGCCTATAGTAAGTCGCCCACAATCTCCACATACGAAACTAAGCGGCTTAACCTTGTGATTAATCCGTTACAGCGTAGTGGAACACAGCTAAACAAAGATGCTCGTTTGATTAATAGTATGGTAGAGGTTCTTGAAACTCCTGATCAAGTTAATCAACGTGTATTTGTTAAATCTCGTCCCGGCCTTGCTGCTGCATACACAACTACAGCGGGCGAAGCTAGAGGTCTTTATTATTGGGTTATTTCTGGAGTAGGTTATGTTATTTCTGTTTCAGGTGCTAATGTATATAGCAATGGTAGTTTCGTATTCTCTCTTACTACTTCCACCGGACCTGTTGGATTCACGGAGCATGTGAATGATGTTGGTGTTGATAAGTTAATTTTGGTAGATGGTATAAATGGATATATTTTTACTAATCCTACCACTTACACTACCCTATCTGGTGCTACACCCAACTTCCCTACTCCACATATACCAACTCCTGTAGTTATAGATGCTTATTTATTTTTAGCTAAACCAAGCAATCAACTCATTTTTAACTCTGATATAAATCATCCAGAAACCTGGACTGCTGGTAATTATATCTCAGCTGAAATGTATCCAGATCAAATTGTTGCCTTGTCTAAGAATAACAA
>JAYVNR010000055.1:0-2199 GCA_043758305.1 Pedobacter sp.
GCATTGGATACCATTGAGGTTTTGAAATTCGGAACAATACCATTGCAAAGCAGCATTCAAACCAAAATCGTCCAGTATGCTGGGCCTGAGACTAGATGCCATTTTCCGGATAGAGCTGATCAGCACTTCGATAGTTGTATTGGCATGTGCGATTCTGTTTTTGGCATTCTCTTCCAATGCCACAATTTTAATACTGAGCCAGTCCATATCTATTTTTAATGCCGAAGCCAACTGGCCCAATTCATCGTGTACTTCCCTTGCAATATATTTTCTTTCCTGCTCGCGTACATTTTGTAAATAGGTAGATAATTTTTTTAACTCAATATTTTTTTCTTTTAAGGTTTTTTCTGCACCTTTTAGTTTGGTTATGTCACTAATAACCATCGATGTGCGCTCCTCCCCATTTACATCTGTAAACACCACAGAAGCAATCATACCCGGAAACCGGCTACCATCTTTGCGAATAAAGGTAAGTTCGCCTTTTGCTTGACCTGTTTGACTGCGTTCTTCCAGCAAAGGAGGTAAGCGAGGATCGGATACATCTACCAGGTGCTCTCTACGAGCCTTGCAAAGCTCTTCATGCGACATTTGAAATATTTTGCAGGCAGCCGTATTTGCTGCAAGAATCCGTCCGTCTTTAACTGTCAGCAAAATAGCATCCAAACTACTTTCCACTAAAGAGCGGTATTTAGCTTCGCTATCTTTTACTTTCTTTTCAACAGATTTTGCTTCTGTTATGTTTCTGGAGTAACAGGCTACCCCTATAATATTCTCTGACTGATAAATCGGATTAAACCGAATTTCAGACCATGACTCTTCCGTGTTACCAAATGGGGGAGTGTACACTTCTTCCATGAAAGAATGACCTGTAAAAGCTTTATCATATAATTGCCGCCAATAACTTAACAACTCGTCAGAAAAAATATCTTGTTTCAGTACATTATCACCGCTTTGCATGGTATGTCCGGTACGCATCGCAACACTTTTTATAAATGCATTATTAGCTGCAATAAGTCTATACATACTATTTATACTCCACAGCAAATCATCCGTGTTATTTATCAACGCTTCTTTGTCTCTTTTCTCAAACTCTTTTTGCTCTTCTGCTTTTATTTTGTCAGTTATATCATTCAGCATAACCAGCGAAGTTCTTCTACCGTTATACTCTATTAAATGCCCGTCAATATCCATAAACATCAATTCGCCATTTTTTTTCTTATGCCGCCATACTTTTTGATGCAAGTTTCCATAAATTTTTTCTGTTTTAGTGGCTTCTTCAATGAGTGACATATCTTCTTTGGGCCTTATATCTTTTATAGACAACTGCAAAAACTCCTCCCGGGTGTACCCATATTTCAATAGCGCTTTACTATTGCAATCAATAATATTTTTGGTTTCAAAATCCCATATAATCATGGGTAGCGGATTATTCTCAAACAGGTATTTGTATCTCATTTCTGAATTAACCAGTGCCGTTTCATTTTGTAATTTCTCTGTAGCATCGCGGGCCACGCAATAATTTATTTTTTCTTTACTATCCCAGGTGGCGGACCAGACCATGGAAACCAATGAACCATCTTTTTTAATATACCTGTTTTCAAAATTGGTCATGTCTTTACCACTCATAATTTCCAGATGGGTCCTGACTGTTTTTTCCAGATCTTTACCATACACAAACTCCATAAAAGGCTTACCAATAAGCTCTTCAGGCAGGTAGCCCCATATCTCTTTAGCCGCAGCATTTACTTTTATAAACTTTCCTGCTTCGTCAATGGTACAAATAATATCCAGGGAAGAGTTCATTATTTTATGCAGTTCTTCTTTGGCATTTTCCAATGCCATAAGCCGCAAATTATCTTCGGTGATGTCTTTAGAATAACAGGCAATGCCAAACTGATTTCCTCCGGAGGTATACATTGGATTGAATGAGATCAATCCATATACCATCGTTTGCTTTATTGGGTTGAATACCTGCTCCCTGATTGAAAAACTTTCTCCCTGGAGAGCCCTGTTGTAATAGCTTCTCCATGTATTGTTCAGTTCTTCGCCGAAAGAATCTTCAAAAACAGAATCCCCTTCTGACGGAACCTTGTTGGTAGCTAATTTCATCATTTGCAGGTAAGCATTATTGGCGGTAATAATGCACAGGTTAGTGTCGAGCGACCATATCAAATCTTCGGTTCCGTTTATTAAAGATTC
>JAYVNR010000056.1:0-2184 GCA_043758305.1 Pedobacter sp.
GCCGCATCATACTTGCGGCGGTTGTCGGGTTTTGGCGTGTCTTTCATGACGAAGAAAAGATACCACCCTGTTCTGTCCAGATTTAGCCGACCACCTCAAACCTCCGACTCAGCCGCGCAATTACCTAATTTCCATGGCTAGCACCCTCCTTGATAGGATATTACTCGGTGAGAGGGCAAAATGATAGCTTTAACGTTTGTTTTCGCTGTCCTCTTTCAATGGCTTTAAGGAGCGTGTAAAACTATCGTCCCTCGTTACTCTTACGACGCATTTCTACCTTATCAGCAGCTTTTGAACTGCTGAACTTCCGAATCGGAGGTTTTCACCTATTTGTTTAACAACACCCTACTTTGCCTGTAAGAGCCTGTTAAAAATTAGCATTTTCTAATATCTGCGTCACAAAAAATGGCCAAAAATGATCCTTTAGAAGCATGCCTCTCCAAAGCTACCGAGACAAAAATCCCTTGAAAGCAGCTATGTGGCATCCCGATACATAGTATCAACCTGAATTTTAACAGGCTCTAAAACGGATTTTGCCAGGCGAATTAACCTCGGGTGACTGATTTTAGGTAAGATTTCCGGAGTTTGAGCGCCAGGAAGTCGGTCTGGGCTAATAATTCCTAAATAAATGGCTAGCTTCAAACCCCGGTGCTAAATCGCCGGACAGAACCGCTGGGCCGGTTTGGCAAGGAAGCCTTAATTAAATGACTCTTTATCATATCTCGTAGAATAAATATGAAGAACTACCTCGGTCTGCTTCAAAGTCACTTCTAAGTTCGTCGCCCACGAGATTTAATAAAAACCCGATTAAATTAATGCTTGCATGAAATCAATTATCACCTTTTTATTTGCTCTTATAATTTTCCCTTCAGCTTTTGGCCAAAACCATTGGCCGATAAAGCAGTGGGAGTTATCACATCCCAGTAGTCTTGGCTTGAATAGGGATTCGCTGACTTTGTTAGACAATGAACTTGCAAGCGGAAAATACGGGTACATCGATGGCATACTAGTGATAAGACATGGGAAGGTTGGATACGAGAAATCTTACCGCCACGACTATGCAGAAATCTATAAAAAAGAAGTCTCAAAGAAAAGTGCATTGAATAGTAGTGACCCTGGTGGTCCCTATAACTATTTCAATCCTTGGTGGCATCCCTATTATCATGAGACTA
This sequence comes from Pedobacter sp., assembly GCA_043758305.1. Lineage (GTDB taxonomy): Bacteria > Bacteroidota > Bacteroidia > Sphingobacteriales > Sphingobacteriaceae > JAQSWM01. The sequence goes on from JAYVNR010000056.1 coordinate 1,173, forward strand.
ACCTACACACCCTACAGTCAGTCACTAAATCTATAACTTCTGTTATAATCGGTATTGCCATTACACGTAACGAGTTTCCGGATTTAAATACGCCGATTCTAAATTTTTTCGATACAACTACTATCAAAAATATCGATAGCCGAAAACGAAGGATTACTATTCGTAATTTGCTAACAATGACGGCAGGTTTGGACTGGAATGAGGAGAGCCTACCCTATGCAGACCCCAATAATGACGGAAGCATCATGGAAGCGAGCTATGACTGGGTAAAATATGTTATGGATAAGCCCATGGCGGAAGAACCCGGAAAAGTATTCAATTACAACGGAGGAGCAACGCAAACTCTTGCGCATATATTTCGTGTTTCAACCGGTAAAGATTTAGAAGAATATGGTGCGAAGTATCTTTTTAAACCGTTAGGGATACAAAATTATTACTGGAAAAGAGCGCCGTCCGGTCTTGTCGATAGCCAAGGTGGGCTATATCTCGAAAAAAAAGACCTTGCTAAAATATTTTATCTCTATTTAAAAGAGGGTAAATGGCAAGATAAACAATTGATTAGTTCAGATTATATACGAAAATCTGTAACACCGTTTGTGAGCATCTCTCAAAATTTGGCGTACGGCTATCAATGGTGGCTTAATTCATACGGAAAAAAAAGCTCTGAGATTGCATGGCGAGGAAGTGGGTTTGGGGGGCAGATACCAATAATATTTCCACAATATGATATGGTGGTTATATTTACGGCCTGGAATATCCTTCCGAACATGCCGTATCCAGCTACTACATTTTTAATTGACAAAATACTCCATTCAGTTAATGAGTATAATAAAACTAATAGGGATAGGCCTTAAAGCCTGTTAAAATTTGCGAATGAGGTGTCGAATACTGGATAAATAGCGGGTTGCTTCGGCGCTACTGGTTTCGTATTCGTAGTCGCGGCTTAGCCGGCGATTCCAGTGCAACCAGCTGATGGAGCGCTCGACGACCCAGCGGGTGGGCGCCGGCGTAA
>JAYVNR010000057.1:0-2181 GCA_043758305.1 Pedobacter sp.
TCTAAGCGTAATTTCGCCAGTCATGGCCAGGTGCGGCTTTACTTTGCGTTGTGTAAATGCAGATGTTAGCGCTGTTAACATAGTGATTCCAGCCGATGGGCCGTCTTTGGGGGTTGCACCGGCAGGGACATGCACATGCAGGTCCCATTGGTCAAATACACGGTGGTCTATGCCAAATTTAGCAGAATGTGCCCTGAGGTAAGCCATTGCTATGCTTGCAGATTCTTTCATCACATCGCCCAAACTGCCCGTCATAGACATTTTACCTTTTCCCGGGCTAAGGCTTGCTTCTATAAAAAGTATGTCGCCGCCAACTTGTGTCCAGGCCAAGCCTGTAACTACTCCTGCTACTTCATTTCCTTCGTATAAATCTTTGTCGAAAATGGGAGCTCCAAGGATAGTTTCAGTATCCGTTTTGGTAATCACCGGGTTATGGCTTTCTTCCATTGCTATTTTAGTGGCAATGCCCCGCACTAGTGAGCCTATTTTTTTCTCAAGCCCACGCACTCCCGATTCACGGGTATAATCTTCAATTACCTTTTCAATAACATTGCCTTTTATGGTAATATCTTTCAGCTTTAAGCCGTGCTGCTCCCGCTGCTTGGGCAATAAATGCTGTTTGGCAATCTCTATTTTTTCTTCAATTGTATAACCGTTCACTTCTATAATCTCCATTCTGTCTAACAAAGCAGGCTGTATGCTGCTAAGCGAATTTGCAGTAGCAATAAACATGATGTTCGAGAGGTCATAGTCCATTTCAACATAATGATCGTAAAAAGCGCTGTTCTGTTCCGGATCTAATACTTCAAGCAAAGCGGATGATGGATCGCCACGGAAATCGCTCCCTACTTTATCAATCTCGTCTAATACAAAAACAGGATTAGAGGCACCAGCTTTTTTGAGGGATTGAATAATGCGCCCCGGCATAGCTCCAATATAGGTTTTGCGATGGCCGCGGATGTCAGCCTCATCGCGTATGCCGCCCAAAGCCATGCGCACATATTTCCTTCCTAGAGCTTTTGCAATAGACTTTCCAAGCGATGTTTTGCCCACCCCTGGAGGGCCAACAAGGCAAAGTATTGGGGCTTTCATATTGCTTTTTAATTTAAGCACAGCAAGATATTCTATAATGCGCCGCTTAACTTTATCTAATCCATAATGATCTTTCGCTAAGATGCGCTGTGCACGTTTAAGATCAAAATTATCTTTCGTAAACTGGTTCCAGGGCAGATCTAGCAATAACTCAAGATAATTGATCTGTACAGAATAATCTGCCGCCGCAGGGTTCATCCTGCCAAGCTTATCTAATTCTTTTGCAAAATGTTCGGCAACTTCTTTAGCCCATTTCTTTTTTATCGACCTCGCTTTAAGGTTATCTAATTCAAGATCGGGAGAATTGCCTCCCAGTTCTTCCTGGATAGTTTTAAGCTGCTGGTTTAAAAAATAATCCCGCTGCTGCTTGTCAAGGTCGGTACGCACCTTAGATTGTATCTGATTGCGCAATTCAAGCATTTGAAGCTCGCTGGTAAGGTGTTCGAGCACTAATTTGGCACGCTCACGCAAATTTGCAACTTCAAGCATTTTCTGCTTAACTGCCACATCTGCATTCATATTAGAAGAGATGAAGTTGATAAGGAAAGAGATGCTTTCTATATTTTTTATGGCAATGCTGGCTTCGCTGGGAATATTTGGAGAGAACTGGATAATCTGCATCGCCATCTCCTTGATAGACGCTACCATTGCTTTGAACTCTTTATCAGCTTTTGGCTTAATCTCTTCAAATTTTGTGGTAGTAGCTTTTATATAAGGCTCGCTTTGCATTTCTTCGCCCAAGCGGAAACGCCGTTTGCCCTGAATGATCACAGTGGTGCTGCCATCGGGCATTTGCAACATTTTTATGATAAGCGCCAGTGTGCCTACTTCGTTCAACTGATCAAACGAAGGATCTTCTATGGCTACATCGCGTTGCGAAACCACGCCTATCATCCTGTCGCCCTTGTAGGCATCTTTTATTAACCTGATAGATTTATCCCGCCCAACGGTTATGGGTATAACAACACCAGGAAAAAGCACCGTATTGCGAAGTGGAAGTATGGATAATATTTCGGGGGTTTTTTCATTGTTCATTTCCTCTTCATCTTCCTGAGACATCAGGGGAAAGAATTCTGTATCTTCATTTAT
>JAYVNR010000058.1:0-2174 GCA_043758305.1 Pedobacter sp.
CATACTAAAGCCCAGCGCCTTGCTCCAGACCAGGAAAAAATTGGAAATAAATTTTTAACAATTCAGCCAATTACGCACGCCACCTTGGTGCTTACATATAATAAAAAAACTATTTATGTTGATCCTACAGGTGGTGCCGATGCCTTTAAAGGACTTGCCGAACCGGATATTATCCTGATAACCGATATACACGGCGACCATTTCGACCCTGCAACATTAACCGCTGTGAACATATCTAAAACCTTGATCGTAGCACCTAAAGCAGTAGCCGATAAACTGCCAGCAACATTAAAGCAAAAAAACATAGTACTGGCTAATGATGCTTCCGTTAAAAAGTTTGGGATAACCATCAAAGCAGTACCAATGTACAATCTGCCGGAAGCTGCTGATGCCCCACATACAAAGGGCCGTGGCAATGGTTACGTGCTTACTATGGGCGGCAAAAATATTTATTTATCTGGCGATACAGAAGATATCCCCGAAATGCGTTCGCTTAAAAATATTGACATTGCTTTTGTATGCATGAACCTTCCATACACCATGGATGTAAATCAGGCAGCTGCCGGAGTGTTGGCTTTTAAACCTAAAGTTGTGTATCCTTACCATTACCGCGGGCAGGATGTAAATGTGTTTAAAAGCCTGGTGAATGCAGGCAATCCCGCCATTGAGGTGCGATTACGGAACTGGTATCCAACTAAATAATTGCTTATAACCAAGACTTCTTATTGTGATTAGGCACTGCGCTTTAATATTTATTGCCGTTTTGCTAATTTCAAGCTGCAATAATTCAAATAAGGATACAATGCAATCTCAAGCTATAGCCGAAAAAACAATAACACAAAACAGCACAAGTGGATACGCTCCCGTAAATGGGCTGAAAATGTATTATGAAATCCATGGGGCAGGATCGCCTTTGGTTTTAATCCATGGCGGCGGTTCTACCTTAGAAACAACATTTGGGCGTGTGCTGCAAGCATTTGCAAAAACGCATAAAGTAATTGCGGTAGAAATGCAGGCGCATGGGCACACCGCAGATATTGACAGATCCTTAAGTTTTCAACAAGATGCAGACGATATAGCCGCATTGTTGAAGTACTTAAAAATCGGCAAAGCTGATGTTTTTGGTTTTAGCAACGGCGCAAGCACAACTCTTCAATTTGCTATCCGCCATCCGGAAATGACTGCTAAAATAGTTGTTGCCTCAACGTTCTATAAAAGAGCGGGCGCTCCCGAGTGGTTTTGGGAAATGATGTCTATGCCCACCTTTGAAGGCATGCCCCAGGCATATAAAGATGCTTTTCTTAAAATAAACTCTGATACAACCGCACTTCACCGCATGTATGAAAGAGATGTAACTAGGATGCAATCATTCCCCGACATTGCTGATGAGCAAATAAAGTCTATAAAAGCACCTGCATTTATTATAATTGGGGATAAAGATGTTACAACTCCAGAACATGCGGGCGAAATGCAAGCACTGATTCCAAATTCACGGCTGGCAATTATCCCCGGAGTGCATGGCGAGTATATTGGCGAATTAACTACACCTCAAGACAGCACTTTAATAGCCGCGACAGTTTACATGATCAACAAGTTTCTCAATTGAATGAACCCTGCCGTTGATTTCTATTTTAACAAAGCACATAAGTGGCAGGAAGAAACCAGGGAACTAAGAACAATTGCGCTTGGCTGTGGACTTGTTGAGGAGTTGAAGTGGGGCTGCCCATGTTACACTTTGGATAATAAAAACATTGTTTTAATACATGATTTTAAAGGCTATTGTGCGATTCTATTTTTCAAAGGAGCATTGTTGCAGGATGAAAAAGGCATTCTGATCCAGCAAACTGAGAATGTGCAATCGGCACGCCAGCTTAGGTTTATCAATTTGCAAGAAATCAAAGAAGCAGAAACGTTGCTGAAATCCTATATTTATGAAGCCATTGAAGTAGAAAAGGCAGGCTTGATAGTCCCTTTAAAAAAGGCTGCAGAATTTAAGATCTCACCCGAGTTTCAAAACAAATTAGATAATATCCCTAACTTAAAAAGCGCATTTGATGCATTGACCCCCGGTAGGCAAAGAGCATACTTGTTGTATTTTTCTGCACCAAAGCAAGCCAAAACCCGTGTGGATAGAGTTGAAAAATACATGCATCAAATACTTATTGGCAAGGGAT
>JAYVNR010000059.1:0-2170 GCA_043758305.1 Pedobacter sp.
CTTCCACCATATGAAATCATCCTCAAAGGGATATGCTTTATAGCCTCCAGCACCCGTGCAGCATAACCATGCTTTTCTGCACCAAAGTCGCCCACAACGCAAATTATAGTCTGATCGCTATCCAGATCTACGCTTCCAAAATCGTTGAGATCTTTTATAATGTCTGCCAGGTTTCGGGTATCATCTATCGTCAATGAAACTGCAACTTCCGAAGTAGTGATCATATCTATGGGCGTTTTATAACGCTCAAACACCTCAAATACACGCCGAAGAAAGCCATAAGCCAAAAGCATGCGTGTAGATTGAATTTTTATTGCTGTAATTCCATCTTTAGCTGCTATAGATTTTATCTCTCCTTTTTCACTGGTATTAGTAATTAACGTTCCATGTGCAGAGGGTTGCATTGTGTTGAGCAAGCGTACAGGTATCTTATATTTCTGTGCCGGAAAAACGCTTTGGGGATGAAGTATTTTAGCTCCAAAATATGCAAGTTCTGCAGCTTCATCAAAAGAAAGCTGGGCAATTGGCTTTGTGCCTTTTACTATGCGTGGATCATTGTTGTGCATGCCATCAATATCCGTCCAAATCTGTACTTCTTCTGCTCCTATCGCTGCTCCTAAAAGCGAAGCCGTATAATCGCTGCCGCCACGGCGCAGGTTGTCAATCTCGCCAAATGAGTTCCTGCAAATATAGCCCTGGGTAATAAAAAGGGTGTTTTCGGGGAATTTATCTAATAATGGCTGCAAATGTTCGCCAATATATTCTATCATCGGCTCATTATCTTCATCTATTTTCATAAAATCCAGTGCTGGCAGCAACACAGATTTTATGCCGGTTTCAGAAAGATAAAAATGATACAAAGTTGTTGAAATCAGCTCGCCTTGCGCAAGTATTATTTTCTCTTCTATAGGCGTGAACAATTCATTGGCAAATGAAGAAATAAGGTTGAAATGATAATTTACCAAATCTATTCCCGCTGTTTTTCCCTGCTCGGAATCAAAAAGCTCGGCAACAAATAGCATATAGCTATCATGCAGAGCCTTAGTTGATTCTTTAGCTTTTTTCTTATCGCCATCTAAATAGGCTTGAGAAATCTCTACAAGGATATTTGTTGTGCCCGATACGGCGGAAAGGACTACAATTTGTTTTTCATCCGGATGGATAATAGCAGTAAGCTTTTTCATCCGTTCCGGGCTGCCAACAGAGGTTCCACCAAATTTTAAAATCTTCATTTTTACAATTCGCTAATACAAACAGCAACCTTAAATGCCTTATTGCGGCGCAAAATTAGCAAAAGAGCGGGGAATAGATAAAGAACCCCCGCATTTTTTATTATGGAACCGAATATCTCGGCGTGTGCTCGCCAAAATAGCATTAGGATATTAAAACCATCAAATTTTAATTTGCAGTATAAAATTTACCGCTATCATTGTACTTTAGTTCTGTAATACTAATCAAATGCAACAATTAGAGCCTTACATTTCGCATACTATCAACCAATGGCTACAGGGAAATTACGATGCCGAAACAAAAAAGAATATTCAGCACTTATTAGATACTGATTCTGCTACCGAGTTAACGGATGCATTTTATAAAAACCTGGAGTTTGGCACGGGCGGCCTAAGGGGCACAATGGGCCCGGGCTCCAATCGTGTTAACAAATATACTATAGGCACAGCAACCCAGGGATTAAGCAATTTTCTTAAAAAAACGTATCCTAACGAAAAAATAAAAGTTGCAATTGCTCACGACAGCCGCAACAATTCAGCATATTTTGCAGGCATTGCAGCCGATGTGTTTTCTGCCAATGGAATCTATGTCTATTTTTTCAAAGAACTGCGGCCAACTCCCTTGCTATCTTTCGCTATACGTCATTTAGGCTGCCGAAGTGGCGTTATGCTAACTGCATCGCACAACCCAAAAGAATATAACGGTTATAAAGCTTACGGAACAGATGGCGGGCAATTTGTTTCTCCGGCAGATGAACAAGTTATGCAGGAAGTTAGCAACATAACCAGTATTGATGATGTAAATTTTGAAAGAAACCAGGGTAATATTGAACTTCTTGGTGACGAAATAGACAAATTATATCTGGATGCAATCGCAAAGCTTTCGGTTTCGCCGGAAGCAATAAAAAGGCAGAGCGGGCTTAAAATAGTGTATTCGCCTA
>JAYVNR010000060.1:0-2160 GCA_043758305.1 Pedobacter sp.
AGTGATGATTCAGCCCGATACACAAGCATTATAATAGCATTTTTTATTTTTTTTCCTTCCTGTTTAAGTTTATTATATCGTTTCTCTTGAGGCATTTGCTCTACGGTAATTTGAGCAGGAACGGATTCTCTCTTTACAAGAAGCTCCTCAATATCCGTTTTGTGTCGGTTGATTCGTTCGACTAGTTCAGAGCTTTTGGCAATTATTTTCATCGCATTATTAATGGTTTCTTGCTCTCTACCTTCGAGTTTTTGTAAGAGTTTAGCCTCAAGTCGTTGCTTTTTTTCTTTTGCTTTTTTGATTTTATATAACAATTGCCTGTATTCCGGGTTTACAATCTTTAAGTTTTGTTTCACAGGTTCTGTCCCATATTCAATCATTCGATCAAAATCAAAGTTGTCGATGGCGTATTTAAAGAAGTTTTCCTGAGTCCATCTGGCAAACATTTGTCTTGCGATAACTTCTATGGGCAAACTGGGATGGGTGGTTATAATTACCGTTTGATGGTTATCTTCGGAGCATTTTCTTACCTCCCTGAAACAGTGTCCGGAAAGCTCCGTTTTTTGCTCGCAAAGAAGCATCGTTACATCTGTTTCAAAAAGGCTGACAGCATAAGGTTTAAACAAATTTTTATCCCATTTGTCTTTTACATTTTTACGATAGGTAATTACCGCTATTTTATGATCCTCCCATAGCTTTTTAAACCATGCCGGTTCGTATGATTCTCTATCAATAACAAGTACAAAAACAGGTGCTGTTGATGATTCATTTTTTGAAGGAAACTCCTTAAGTAGTTTTGGTATAATTTCTTCTACCGCATCTTTGAGTTTACAATTCAATTCTGAGGTTATAACCATCAATGGAAGGCCACTCTGATCATTTACCCAAAATTCGGTTGTTCCACTTAAACATAGTTTTTCTCTGGACACAAAACGTTTTGGAAGGTTGGCTTGATCACCGTGATAAACCCTGACGTGACCATCAATATAAAAAAAGAATTCAGGCATATCTTTTACCCATGAATGAAACAGGGCTTGGTGAATATCATCAGCCTTTGATTGCTTAATGATTTGTTGAAGTTTTTTTCTAAATGTTCCTACTTCAGGAACTCGATCCAAGCCCAGTAGTTTTCCTAATTCACCTGGTGCATATTGTTTTAATTGCTCAGGATTTTTTATTCGGCAAAGAGCCATAAAACACAACGTTAGAATGATGTGTTGCAATCCATAATAACCCGCTTTTAAAGGAGATAAAATTTTGAAAAAATCATCCAGACCTTGGGCCTGTAAGGCGGGTAGAGAAAATAATACCCCCGCATTTAATACACTTTCATTATGTTCAAATATACTTGGAGCAAAATCTTGAGCCCCAATAAATGCTAACACTCTATCTTCTTCACGTGTAACGCCTATTCCTAGGCCTTGGGCTGCTTGTGCATCAATTTGACTTCGTTCGCTTCGGGTGGCGGCTATATCGCTATCCTTTATTATTGGCGTTTTTTTTTAATCGACCTTGTTTAATGCCATAGCGAATACTTCCCTCTGATATCTTTTCCTTTTTTGCGATACCATTTACGCTTAAACCTTCATCCAGCTTGGCTTGAATCCGTAACAAGACATCTGGTAACAGTTTATGAGATGAGCTATGGGCTATCACGGGTGAAAAAAAAGCCGACTCGCCAAGCTCTGAAAGTTTTTTCTTCCAACGCCTAACGCTATCGGTTGATACGTGAAAAACTCGCTCTATATCAATATTCTGACAAAGCCCCTGTATCAATAGATGGGAGCTTACATACCGAAAGCGATTTAAATCACCCGATGAATGTGAAAAGATAGCAATACCATTATGCAAATAATAAACAAAGGCTTCCTTGCTAAAAACACCCAACGTTGGTGTTAAATACTCTGTGTCTGTCGGAAAAAGGGGGAGTAGTAATTGTGCCATAAATACAAAATTAACGCATTTTGTTTTACGAACACAGTCTCGGAACTATTGTTTTTATTAGATAGGGCTTGGTTGTCTGAGTATGAGAACCTTTATTTATAACTGCTCTTAGTTCTTCAACTTCGGCCTTGGTTAATTTAATTGTATAACGAATAATCATATGTATATTTTTTTTCAAATATACTAAACAATACGCCACATTACAATTAACTTAAC
>JAYVNR010000061.1:0-2159 GCA_043758305.1 Pedobacter sp.
GTATCTGGCACAATCATCAAATCTCTCAATTCAAGATTATGTGCACTGAAAGATGTGATTCGGGGAGTCTGATTAAAATCAATGCCCAATTTAGATTTGAACCATGTGCGGTTTTTATCTATAAATGCAAACAGTTGCAATAGGTACCTGGCAAATATGAGAGGCTAAATTAACGATATCGTCAAAATCCTTTTCTGGCCCGGTATCTAAAATCTGAAATTTATAAAGTGCCGCAATCCGTTCATCTTCATTGTACTTGATTGGGCTAACTTCCATTATAATGCTTCGTTCTGAAGATTTACAAAGTTTACGAAAAAAAAGCCATTAAGTTTCAATAAGCAGGTTTAGTACATCAAAATGCAAAACTTAGTCAGCCTGTAGCTTAGCATAGGCTAAAAATATTTCAAGTGCCTGCTTTTTTTTCTCATCAAAAATAAAATCTATCCTGTTCATCAGGTAATCCTCCAAATCAAAATCCTTAAATTGGGGAATATTTTTTATCAGCGCTGAACGATTGTCTAACCCGATTTTTAAAGCAGTATTAAAATCTTTCAAAAACTCAGGAGAAATTTCTTTGTTAGTGGCCCATACGGCAAACACAAATGGCAAACCCGTAAAATTTATCCAATGCTCCGCCAAGTCGTACGCAAAGGGATATTTGTTTTTTTTTCCAAAAGTACGATCGCCAATTTCTACAAACGCATCTGCCTGTATTGTATCTCCGGAAAATATATACTCGGGCTGCACCTTCCAAAAGTTTTTTAATAAAACTTTAGCCAGCATATTTGAAGTACGCGACTGGTTGTCCAACTTTAGAGATTTAATCTGCTCTACGGGAACATTGCTAAATATAAATACTGAATTTACAGCCTGAGATGCTCCTATGCAATAATCTGATATTATTTGGAAATCAGGGATATGGTGCAGAGATGCTACAGGCACTAAACCGATATCTGCCTCATTATCAATTAATTTTTGAGCACAGGCTGAAGGGTTATCCAGGCTGAGCTCGGCTCTTTCAAGAATATCAGAGTGTTGGAGGCCGTAAATAAAAGGCTTTGTATTAGTATAGGAAACTGCAGAAATCCTGATCTTTTTCACGTATTGCTCAGCACATATTTTAAATGGTCGGTATTATTGAAATCAATAATTTCAAATTTCGACCCATCGTAGCCCACTTTATAAAGTGTAGTATTCTTATGCGGGAACTTTTCCATCTCTATCAGTGGCAAATCTAACAACACGCACATAAACAAGCGCATTGCCCTTCCGTGCATACAGATTAAAATATTTTCATCTCCATTTTTTTCCAGGAGCTTTTCAAGTACTTCAAGTTGCCTTTCTTTTACCTGCAAAGGGCTTTCGCCATTTTCAAATTTCAAGTGCAGCTCTCCATTTTGCCAGCCTTTTAACATATTTCTAAATGCAGTTCTGTTCTCCTCTGTGCTTGGCTGCCCTTCGTAATCGCCCCAGGCAAGTTCATCTAAACCAGCATATTGAGTCCATGGAATACCATCTTCAATAAACCGTTTAACAGTTTGGTGGGTTCTTTTTAGGGTAGAAGTATATATTTTATCGAAAGAAATGTGACGGTAAGCATTATAAAATGCATTTGATTGTTTTATGCCGGTCTCATTCAGATCGGTATTCATTCCTCTGCCCTGTATAATTCCCTGCTTATTGAGGTCTGTTTCTCCATGGCGGATAATATAGATTGTTTTTTGCAAATTATTTCCAGATTTAATCTCCATACAATTATATCAACTCTCCTGATATTGATTGATTGATTACTGGCAATGGATAAAACTTGGGTTTATCTTCATTAGAAAACTGGTATTCCTCATAATCCTGAACAACATTATACAGAGTATCCCGCTCTATAGGCTCACGCCCAACCTGTTTGATAAGCTCTACCAATTGTTGTGTGCTCATTGCCGGGTTTTGTTCTTCGGCACCTGCCATAGAATATATTTTTGTAGTATCATCAAGCGTGCCATCAATATCATCAACTCCAAAACTTAATGAAAGTTGGGCGCTATTACGGCTTATCATAGCCCAATAAGCTTTTATGTGATCAAAATTGTCAAGATAAATCCTCGAGATAGCATAATTGCGCAAGTCTTCAATAACCGATACCTCGGGCACGTGCGACATTTGAT
>JAYVNR010000062.1:0-2143 GCA_043758305.1 Pedobacter sp.
TAAAAGTGTTTTGTTCAATAATAAGCTTGTGCTTGATATTGATGGATATTCAAATGTTTACAACGGCTTTTTAGGGCAGGTGCAGGTATTTGTGCCTAAGGGGCAAACTGTTGGTTCTGATGCTGCTGTAATTGCCATGGTTGATCGTAACCGCGATGCTACGGTTGCAAGCGGAGGTAATTTAGCAAGCAATGGGCAGGATAGGTATCGTGTGTACACCAATGCCAGGAACAATTATCATAACTATGGCTTATCGTTTGGCTTCACGTATAATTTTTATGATAAATACACTGTTTCGGGCAATGCCAGCTACAATAAGATACAAAGCAACCAGGCGAATGACATTTTTGTAACTGGTTTCAACACGCCTAAATATTCTACCAACTTATCATTTGGAAACCGTGAAATTGTAAAGAATGTAGGTTTTAGCATAGCCTATAAATGGCAGGAAGCATTTTTATGGGAGAGCCCGCTTGTAACAGGGCGTGTTGATGCAATAAATACCTTTGATGCGCAGGCAAGCCTGAAAATCCCGAAGGCAAAAGCAAATGTAAAAATAGGGGGGACTAATTTGTTCAATAAACGGTATATTCAATATGCTGGTGGCCCAACGCTTGGTGGCTTATATTATGTGGCTTTAACATTTGAAGGGCTGCTGAATAAATAAAATCCAGTTCTCTGCAAAGATGCTTGGCAAACTGGTATATTTAATGCCTGATACAATCATATATGGCTCATTACTATGCTATTTCGGTTTGATAGTAGTTGATTTTAATTCTGGTACCACATGCAATCACCAATAAAATATAGCCTTAAACAACTTACCATTTACTTCCTAAGACTTGGTACCTGGGGTTTTGGCGGTCCCGTAGCGCTGGTTGGCTATATGCACCGCGATCTTGTTGAAAAGCGCAACTGGTTAACAGAAGACGAGTATAAAGAAGGGCTTGCCCTTGCTCAATTAGCTCCCGGCCCGCTGGCTGCCCAACTTGGAATTTATATTGGCTTTGTGCACTACCGTTTGCTTGGCGCAACCTTAGCAGGATTAGCTTTTGTGCTGCCATCGTTTATTATGGTTGTGCTTTTGGGCATGGCTTATAAACTTTATAGCGGTATTTCGTGGATGCAGGCAGTTTTTTATGGCGTAGGTGCAGCAGTTATTGGCATTATAAGCATCAGTGCCTATAAGCTTACCATTAAATCTATCGGAAAATTCAGTTTAGAATCGCTTAAAGCCAACTGGCTGTTATGGGTTTTTTATTTAGCAGGGATCATTGTAACTGTAATTACCCAAAGAGAAGAGGTACTGCTGTTCCTGTCAAGCGGGTTTATCTATATGCTCGTTAAATCGCCTCCGGGCTGGGCAAAAAAATCAGCTGTCGTGCCTTCTGTATTGCTTACCGGAATTGGCTTTTGGGAATACTCAAATACTGTATTAATGCAAATCGCTCTATTTTTCGCTAAAGCAGGAGCCTTTGTATTTGGCAGCGGATTGGCCATTGTGCCTTTTTTACATGCAGGCGTAGTGCAGGAATATCATTGGCTTACCGAATCGCAATTTGTAGACTCTGTAGCTGTAGCCATGATCACTCCCGGCCCTGTAGTGATTACGGTAGGCTTTATTGGCTATCTCGTGGCGGGCTTTCCGGGAGCAGCGGTTGCAGCGCTGGCTACTTTTATCCCCTGTTTTCTTTTCACGGTTTTGCTTGCGCCCTCTTTTAAAAAAATAGCAAAAAATAAAAGCATAAAAGCTTTTGTAGAAGGAATAACATCTTCTGTAATAGGTGCTTTGGTTGGTTCGGTGATAATCATTGCTACAAGGGCTATAATAGATATCCCAACTGCGTTTATTGCAGTAATTGCAATGCTTGCGCTTATTTATGTTAAAAAGCTTCAGGAACCACATATAATTCTTGCTGCTGCTATATTGGGCATAGCAATAAAAGCAATCTGACCTTATTTCTAATTCCGGGCTAAAAATAATGGCGCCTGAAATATTCTCTCTACTTTAGTGACATGTCTGCCCACTCAGAAAAGCATTTCACAAGTTCAGATTTTATACGCGATATAGTTATTGGCATGGCCGATGGCTTGACCGTGCCTTTTGCACTGGCGGCAGGCTTAAGCGGAGCAATAAGCTCTA
>JAYVNR010000063.1:0-6827 GCA_043758305.1 Pedobacter sp.
CCTGCTGCAAACGGTACTGGTGTAATTGCAGGCGGTGCAATGCGTGCAGTTCTTGAAAGTGCCGGTGTTCACAATGTATTGGCAAAATCAAAAGGATCGTCTAACCCGCACAACGTGGTTAAAGCTACTGTTTCTGCTTTATCGCAGATGCGTGATGCTTATACAGTTGCACAGCAACGTGGCGTAGATTTGAATAAAGTTTTTAACGGGTAATCATCATGGCCAAAATTAAAATCACACAGATTAAAAGCGTCATCGACAGAAGCGAGCGCCAGAAAAGAACCATGCAGGCTTTAGGCTTAAATAAAATCAGCCAGTCTGTAGAAGTTGAGGCTACCCCTGCAATTGTTGGGATGGTTAGAAAAATAAATCATTTAGTTGCAGTAGAAGGGATTTAATATCATGAACTTAAGTAATTTAAAACCTGCAGAAGGTTCTACAAAAAACAGGAAACGCATTGGCCGGGGCACAGGATCGGGCCGTGGCGGCACGTCTACTCGTGGGCATAAGGGTGCGGGTTCGCGTTCAGGAAATAAAACTAAAATCGGTTTTGAAGGAGGGCAGATGCCATTACAGCGCCGCGTGCCTAAAGTAGGCTTCAAAAGCCTTAACCGGGTAGAATATGTAGGCGTTAATTTAGATGTTTTGCAAGGCCTTGTAGAAAAATTCAACTTGGATACAATAGATTTTGCAATCCTAAAAGAGCACGGGCTTGTTTCTAAAAATGGCTTGGTAAAAATACTAGGCCGTGGCGAACTAAAAGCTAAGGTATCTATAACAGCTCACGCATTTACTGCTACTGCCCAAAAGGCAATTGAAGCTGCTGGCGGCGCCATTGTTAAATTATAAAGCCTAAATGAAGAAGCTGTTCACAACTTTATCCAACATTTGGAAGATAGATGATTTAAGGGTGCGTATTTTAAATACGCTCTTATTCTTATTGATCTACCGTATTGGTTCTTTTATAGTATTGCCTGGCGTTGATGCCAATGTTCTGCAAAACCAAAAGGCTAAAGAAGGGCTTATGGGCTTGCTAAATATGTTTGCCGGAGGATCTTTTTCACGTTCCTCTATTTTTGCGCTTGGGGTAATGCCTTACATATCAGCTTCTATTGTTGTTCAGCTATTAGGCATTGCTGTTCCGTATTTCCAGAAAATGCAGAAGGAAGGTGAAAGCGGAAGAAAGAAAATCAACCAAATTACTCGTTATCTAACGGTTATCATTACTTTTTTGCAAGCCGCAGCATATGTAAGATCGCAGATACCTGCGGATGCTAAAATTATGGCAGAGCCACTGTTTACAATATCATCAATGATGATATTGACAGCCGGAACGCTGTTTGTGATGTGGCTTGGAGAGAAAATTACCGATAAAGGGATTGGAAATGGTATTTCCCTCATCATCATGGTAGGTATAATTTCCGGTTTGCCCGGAGGTATCTTAAGCGAGTTTGCTTCCCGCATGGCAGGAAATGGCGGGCTGATACCTTTTATAGTTGAAATGGCTGTATGGTTTTTTGTTATCATGTTTACAATACTTATTGTACAGGGAGTTAGAAAAATACCCGTTCAGTATGCTAAAAAAATAGTGGGAGCAAAGCAATATGGCGGTGTGAGGCAGTATATCCCTCTAAAGGTTAATGCAGCCGGGGTTATGCCAATCATATTTGCTCAGGCAATTATGTTTATCCCTACTACTATCGGCTCTTTCTTTCCAAACGCACAAGGCTCATTCCTTACAGCAATGAGCAATTACACTTCGTGGCAGTATAGCCTGGTTTTCGCCTTTCTTATCATTGCATTTACCTTTTTTTACACAGCTATAACTGTAAATCCTATTCAAATGTCGGATGACATGAAAAAGAATGGCGGATTTATTCCTGGTGTAAAACCAGGCAAAACAACGGGCGATTATATAGACTCTGTTATATCTAAAATTACACTTCCTGGTTCTGTATTCCTCGCTATAATTGCAATTCTTCCTTCTTTGGCAAGTACTTTAGGCATCAACAGCCAGTTTGCGCACTTCTTTGGAGGCACATCTTTGCTTATTCTTGTAGGTGTAGTTTTAGATACCCTTCAACAAATTGAGAGCCATTTGCTTATGCGCCATTATGATGGCCTTATGAAAACGGGCCGCATCAAAGGCCGTACTCCTGTTGCTGCCGGAATCGATGGCCCTGGAGTTTAGATTGATATGCCCAGCATTTATTATAAATCTCTCGAAGAGATTGAGCTGATAAGGCTTAGCTCTTTGCTTGTTTCTAAAACCCATGCCGAGATTGCTAAAATTATCCGTCCGGGGATTAAAACTATAGAGCTTGATAAATTAGCTTTTGCTTTTATAAAGGATCACGGAGGCATTCCTGCTTTTTTAAATTATAACGGGTTTCCCTATTCGCTATGTATTTCGCTTAATGATCAGATTGTACATGGATTTCCCGGCACTTACGAATTGAAAGACGGGGATATTGTGTCGGTAGATTGTGGTGTAGTGCTTAATAAGTTTTATGGCGATTCTGCTTATACCTTCCCGATAGGCAATATTAGCCCTGAAATACAGAAACTGCTTGACGTTACCAAAGAGTGCCTAAACCTGGCAATAGAAAAAACTGTTGTTGGCATGCGGCTCGGGGATATTGGTTATGCTGTTCAGGAACATGCTGAAAAAAATGGTTTTGGAGTGGTAAAAGAACTAGTTGGGCATGGGGTTGGCTTAAGGCTGCACGAAAAACCGGAGGTACCAAATTATGGTAAAAGAGGCTCGGGCACTAAACTTGAAGAAGGAATGGTGCTGGCAATTGAGCCTATGATAAATGGCGGTAGGGCTGGGGTAAAGTTTTGGAAAGATGGATGGACAGTAAGTACTGTGGATGGCAAGCCTTCGGCACATTATGAACACACCGTAGCAGTTAAAAAGGGAAAAGCTGACGTACTTTCTAACTTTGAATATATTGAAGAAGTTTTGAAACAAAAAAATTAAAATATTAACTTTTTTGTTTAATTTTGCGTCCCCGTAGAGTTGGGGTTGAGTTAAAAAAATATCAATATTATATGGCTAAACAAGCCTCTATTGAACAAGATGGTATTATAAAGGAAGCATTATCAAACGCAATGTTTCGTGTAGAATTAGAAAACGGGCACGAGATAATCGCACATATTTCAGGCAAGATGCGGATGCACTACATCAAAATTTTGCCAGGTGATAAAGTAAAGCTGGAAATGTCTCCATATGATTTGAGCAAAGGCAGAATAACCTATAGATATAAGTAACAATGAAAGTTAGAGCATCCATCAAAAAGCGCAGCGCAGATTGCAAGATAATTCGCCGTAAAGGAAAACTTTACGTAATTAACAAAAAAAATCCTAAGTACAAACAGCGTCAGGGATAAACGAATTCAGATTTAGGAATTACGGTTTTAAATTGAACAGGCATGTTCGTAAATCGCAATTCTAAATCGTAATTACAGATCATTAAATTAAAGTATGGCAAGGATATCAGGTATTGATTTACCAAGGAACAAACGAGGCGAAATAGGCCTTACTTATATTTTCGGTATTGGCAGGTCAACTGCGCAAGGTATTTTGAATGAAGCCGGTATCGGTTATGATGTTAAAGTACAGGATTGGTCGGATGATCAACTGGCGGCTATTCGTGGCATCATAAACGAACGCATAAAAGTAGAAGGATCTTTGCGTTCTGAGGTTCAACTTAATATTAAGCGTTTAATGGATATTGGCTGCTACCGTGGGCTTCGCCATCGTAAAGGCTTGCCAACTCGTGGCCAACGCACTAAAAACAATTCACGTACCCGTAAAGGAAAACGTAAAACTGTAGCTAACAAGAAAAAAGCAACTAAATAATAATTTGATATAAGATCAGTATGCAAATATTGATCTTATGACTATAATAAAAGAAATAGATATGAGTGCCGGAATCTAATTTCAGATTTCAAGTCTCATTCCTCAAATCTCATAAGATGGCTAAAACTAAAAAAGTTACCAAAAAGCGTGTAGTAGTTGTAGAGCCTATTGGCGAAGCACATGTTAATGCTACATTCAATAACATCATTATTACCCTAACCAATACCCAAGGACAAACCATTTCGTGGTCCTCTGCAGGAAAAATGGGTTTTAAAGGTTCAAAGAAAAATACTCCTTATGCTGCCGGGCAAGCTGCATCTGATTGCGGTAAAGTAGCTTATGATTTAGGCTTGCGCAAAGTTGAGGTTTTTGTTAAAGGCCCTGGCTCCGGTCGTGAATCTGCTATCCGCACATTGCAAACTGCAGGTATTGAGGTAACAACAATAAAAGACATTACACCAATGCCACACAATGGCTGCCGCCCTCCTAAAAGACGTAGAGTTTAAGTTCTTATATATAATTAACAAAAGGTTTTAAAGCTAAGATTCTACAGCAAAGGCTGATAGATACTTTAAAAAAACAAAAAAATGGCAAGATACACCGGACCAAAATCCAGAATCGCCCGTAGGTTCAGAGAGCCGATCTTCGGACCTGACAAGGCACTAGAAAGAAAAAATTATCCTCCAGGAATGCATGGCGCTTCAAAACGCCGTGGAAAAGAATCTGAATACAAAATTCAGTTGATGGAGAAGCAAAAAGTAAAATACACGTATGGTGTATTAGAAAAGCAGTTTGAAAATTTATTCCACAAAGCATCTTCAAAAGAAGGCATTACCGGAGAGCTTTTGTTAAAGCTCCTTGAAGCTCGTTTAGACAATGCGGTTTATCGTTTAGGCATTGCGCCAACACGTTCTGGCGCACGCCAGTTAGTTAGCCACAAACACATTACCGTTAATGGCGAAGTGGTAAATATTCCTTCATACTCTCTTCGAGCAGGCGATATTATTGCTGTTCGGGAGCGCTCTAAAACGTTAGAAACTGTTGCAAATTCTGTTGCAGGAAGAAGGTTGAATAAATTTAGCTGGTTAGAATGGGATGCAAATACACTAACAGGTAAATTCCTTAATTATCCAAACCGTGATGAAATTCCTGAAAATATTAAGGAGAACCTCATCGTCGAGCTTTACTCTAAATAAAATAATAGATCTATTAGCGCACGCTGATAGCTTATTTACATTTACATTAAAATACAATAAATGGCAATTTTAGCATTTCAGAAACCTGATAAAGTTATTATGCAGAAATCTACGGATTTCGATGGAACGTTTGAATTTCGTCCGTTGGAGCCCGGTTTCGGTGTTACCATTGGTAATGCTTTAAGGCGTATACTTTTATCATCATTAGAAGGTTTTGCAATTACCTCAGTTCGTTTTTCAGGTGTTTCGCACGAATTCTCTACTATTAAAGGCGTAGTAGAAGATGTTACCGAAATCATTCTTAACTTAAAGCAGGTTCGCTTTAAAAAAATAAACGAAGCTGGCGACAATGAAAAAATATTTGTCATCATAAACGGCAAAGATCAGTTCAATGCTGGAGATATAACCAAGTTTTCAAACAATTTTGAGGTTTTAAACCCTAATTTGGTTGTTTGCAATATGGAAACTTCAGTTACTTTAGAAATTGAGCTAACGGTCAGCAAAGGGCGTGGCTACATTCAGGCTGATGAGAATAAAGTTACTGATTCTCCTCTTGGCGTTATCGCGATAGATTCTATCTACACTCCGATAAAAAACGTAAAATATACTATCGAGAACTACCGTGTTGAGCAAAAAACTGATTATGAGAAATTAGTTCTTGATATATCTACAGATGGTTCTATCCATCCGGAAGATGCGTTGAAAGAAGCTGCTAAAATTTTGATCCATCACTTTATGTTATTCTCTGATGAGAACATCATGTTAGAGGCTCAGGCTAAAGAAGAAACTAAAGAGGTTGACGAGGAAATCTTGCATATGCGCAAAATCCTTAAAACCGAATTGGTTGACTTAGACCTTTCTGTACGTGCACTTAATTGCTTAAAAGCAGCAGATATCCGTAGCCTTGCTGAATTGGTATCATACGATGTAGCTGATATGCTTAAGTTTAGAAACTTTGGCAAGAAGTCGCTTACAGAAATACAAGATTTAGTAAAATCTAAAGGTTTGTCTTTTGGTATGAACCTGTCTAAATTTAAGTTAGACGAAGAATAAACTCACTCTTAATTCCCTTAGAAGGAATCTGATTAGTTATATAAAAATAAAATAACTGTGCATAATTCCCTGTCGGCGGGTGCCGATGGACGGTATGTACTTTAAGAAATCAAAAAATGAGACACGGAAAAAAAGTCAACCATTTAGGACGTACAGATAGCCACCGCAAGGCAATGCTATCTAATATGGCTTGCTCGCTTATATTGCATAAGCGCATTACTACAACAGTTGCAAAGGCTAAAGCATTGCGTGGCTATGTGGAGCCCCTGATAACAAAATCTAAGAGCGATACTACACATTCACGACGTACAGTGTTCAGCTATTTAAAAGATAAGGAAAGCACTGCTATTCTCTTCCGTGAAATTGCTGAAAAAGTTGCAACACGCCCTGGCGGATACACACGCATAATCAAACTTCAGAACCGTTTAGGCGATAATGCCGAGATGGCTTTAATTGAACTGGTAGACTATAATGAAGTGTTCACAAAAGGTGGTGCTACTGTAGAGAAAAAATCTACACGCCGTCGCGGCTCTGGTAGCAAATCAAAAGCTGATGCTCCTATTGCAGCAGCTCCTTTAGCTAAAGCAGAAGACAATACTGCTGTGGCAGAAGTTGAAGAAACTCTGGTTGCAGAAACTACAGTTGAAGTTCCTGTTGCAGAAACAACAGTTGAAACTCCTGTTGCAGAAGAGAAAGCTCCAGAAGCTCCAGCTG
>JAYVNR010000064.1:0-2133 GCA_043758305.1 Pedobacter sp.
ATTTTTTTTCTCAGCCGGTTCGTCTTGATCGTCTTCGTCGATCTGATCTTTCCGACTGGTTCGGTCCAACTCAGAACCGACCCCTCGATCGAAGTTTGATTTTTTAGTCTTATCCTCAATACTTGCATCAACCTGTAAATTTGACTTGTTATCTTCGATTTGTTGAACTCTATTCTCTAAGTTGATAAGTTGTGCCACCTTTTCTTTTGATGAGCTTAAATCGCTTCTTAAGGCCTTTATTTTTTCTGAAATTTCACCAATTTCGTAATTTGTGTTTTTCACGTATTTTTCGAGTGTTCCAGCGGCTTTTTTTTCGCCTCGCTTGAACTCCACTTCTACCGCATCTCCGTACGGCTTGATAAATTTGAAATAATCATCTTGGAGAGCGCGGAGCTTTTCGCGGCCTCCAGTGGCTTCTCGAATGGCCATGCGAGATTCTGAACGGCTTCCTTCTCCATTTCTATTTTTCCATTTAATCTCCTTTTGGAGAATTGGCACCACGATAAAGTGGCAATGCGGATTGGATTCATCGAAATGTTCTGATTTCGATACTACAGATCCTTCACCATATTTTTTTTCTAGCCACTCATGGGCATTTGAAAAATGACCTCTTGGATCATATTTTTCCCAGAAATCTTTGGAAGCGCCAATAACAAATTCAATTGCACAGTTTTGTGAGCTCTTCAATTTGATGCTGTGAGCATCAATTCGTTGGTTAATGGCTTCTTTCAGGTTTACAGGAATGGGCTTTTTTTCATCACCATGATAAGAGCTGCTGTTGAACCTGGTGGCCAGAGGACGAATATTTTTTGGCTCTTTCCCAGGTGAATATTTTCTCTCATTATGCTTCTCGGTAGACGAGACAGCAGAAGAAGAGATATTACGAACACGGATATATCCGAAGGCCATAGTTTTAGGGTTTACTTTACTCGCACAAAGCTAAGAAGAACGAAGTGAATTCTAGCTTTGTATAGCGAGTACTTATACAAAGCCGAAATTACAAGTTAGCGTTTTCTTCCTTTTTTCCTTATTTCTCTTGTTTTTTCAGAGAAAAAATAAGAGAAATAATACATTCTAGGCCATATTTTTTCCCTTCTGTATAACTACGATCAGAAGTAATACAGAAGGGAAAAAATAGAGCTGGAGTGTTAAAACCCACCCACAAAAGGCGGCTTACCTCCTTCGGCAGGATTTGGGTTTAGGTTGAAGGTTTATTTTTTTAAAGTTCTTTTAGCTTTTCTAAGAGCCGGCTTGTCTTTTCCATTAATTTCTTCAATCGCATCTATCAGGTTAAGCTGACTGCTGGGCTTAGACGTCCCAGTAATAGGTGTATCGATAAACTTCACCTTTGTGTACTCTTTGATTTTTCCTTTATAAGCCAATTCGTAATTTAAACGAATAGTGCCCCGTTTTCTATCTCTAACTGCGATGTTAAGGCCTTCTAGTGCCTGAAAATAAACAACAACATTGCCTTGTGCCTCATCCATTTCTTTAGAAATACTATTCAAAGAGAGCTTAACTTCATTGTCAATTTCTGTTTTTGAAATAAGATATAAAAGCAATCTTAAAGCACCTTTAGGCAATTCTTTATTTAAAGAAATTTGCATCAAAACATTTTGAAAAACGGTAATAAAATCTCCGTTATTAAACTTGGTTTTTTTCGGCACATGAACGAATTCTTCGCTGTCTAAAGTGTCGACCACCAACTGCCCATTTACTACATGAGTTCTTGTAAGTTTTGCCATTTTTTTAGATGATTTTACTAGACCCAAAAGTATATATAAATTTCATATATTATATGAATCTCACATAGATAACTATTATATAGAAAAATATAATAGTTATATAACCTTAACCCTGTAACATATTAATAATCAATATATTATACCCACCCCCCTTCGTATCGTTATAGTTAATATAGGTATCGCTATTTTTTTATGACACTTTTTTGGACCGAATCTTCTCCATAAATCCAGATCCTGCCGAAGGAGGTAAGCCGCCTTCTGTGGGTGGGGTTTTATCTTCGAATTCCTCGATTTTTTTTCTCAGCCGGTTCGTCTTGATCGTCTTCGTCGATCTGATCTTTCCGACTGGTTCGGTCCAACTCAGAACCGACCCCTCGATCGAAGTTTG
>JAYVNR010000065.1:0-2125 GCA_043758305.1 Pedobacter sp.
AAATAACTATATCCTGGATAGGTATGAAGCCAAAAAACCATATTTCATTACCGGGGATGATGGCTTAAAAAAACGCATAGACCTCTATAAGCTTATCGCAAAAGAAAACATGCAGGAGCTTGGGCTTATGGTTTTCTACACGAACGAGAAAGGAAAAGTTTACCAGGCTCTTCTGCCCAATTTCACATCTGATGGAAAAATATGGGAAACCTATTTTGAAGATATACACGCCATTGATAAAGAAGAAAAAAACTTTGTGCTAAAGTTGTCGTATGTGCTTTCAAAAGAACTCTCTTTTCAGAAATATAAAGCAATTAATGGCGGCAAAGATTTGAAAGATGAGCATGCAACCTACGGAAATGACATCTGCTTTCCGGGAGATGAGCTTGTGGCCCTGGCTAATGGCAGTACAAAAATGGTAAAAGATGTTAAGGCTGGGGATGATTTAACAACAGTTGATGAAATCACCCGGAAACCGGTTTTGATAAAAGTTAAAGAACTTCTATCGCATGAAGCAAAAAACTATGCCATAACAAATTTAGTGCTTGTCTCGGCAATCGAAAAAATAACTGCCAATGGCATTAACATAGCTCTATCATCTAAACTGCTTCAGGCTACACCAAATCATCCAATGGCAACCTCAACAGGCGATAAAAAGATGGGCGAGATTATTGAAGGAGATAAAGTGCTGTGCCTAAACCAAAAAACCCACCTATACGAGCCTTTTACCGTACTATTAAAAACGGAAACTGGCGGCGGCGTTCAAAAAGTTTATTCAATAAATGCAGATAGCGGTACCACGCTGATGATGAACGGAGTGGTTGTGAGGCAAAAATAATTAAGCTCTTCCTTACGTTCAACTTATTTCCTAGCTTAATTTGTTATGGGAAATATTTTCTTCCATGTTGCACTTTATTAAATTATCCTGAGGATACAACACTCCAAATTGAGCTTATTCCATAGAACTTTACTTCGTTTTTATGGTTGTTTTAATTAGCGAGTTTATCTATCACTTCATTTTCCCTGAATGTTTTATAAAGTATTAACCGTTGCTGTATTATCAAGTTTTG
This sequence comes from Pedobacter sp., assembly GCA_043758305.1. Taxonomy (GTDB): domain Bacteria; phylum Bacteroidota; class Bacteroidia; order Sphingobacteriales; family Sphingobacteriaceae; genus JAQSWM01. The sequence goes on from JAYVNR010000065.1 coordinate 1,071, forward strand.
AAATTTATGCCGCTATCCCAACGGGTTATGCTATGCATCTTTCTCCTGTTACAATACTTTTTGCCAGTATAACAGGTGGCATAGCGGGTGTGTTTATTGCAGCTTTTTTGGGCGATAAAATCAGGGCTCTTATCAAGAGGTACATCAAAATCCATTCATCAAAAAAACCAAGCAATTCATTTGCACACCAGCTTTGGGAAAAATTTGGGGTAGTTGGCTTGGGTTTCTTGGGAACACTTGTAGTTGGCGCTCCTATAAGCATAGCAGTGGGCGTAAGCCTAAATGCCAATTTGCACAACCTGATAAAATGGTGCTGCATAGGAGTTGTAGTACGATGCATCATCCTGACTGTAATTGGGCATTACGGGGTTAAGCTTATTTAATTTTGCCAATTTAGCAGTTAAACAATTATTTATCAGTCAATTAGGCACAATCTAAAATTCAAGGCAGACAAAATTTCCGGCTTGGTCAGCACATCTGCTTTGGCAATAGTTTTGAAGCACAATTAGCATTATGAATTTTAATAATTTTACAATAAAAGCTCAGGAAGCCATTCAGAAGGCTTCCGAAATTGCTACCGGATACCAGCAACAGGCAATTGAAACAGCACACATCCTAAAGGGGCTCCTTACGGTAGATGAAAACGTTATCAGCTTTTTGCTTAAAAAATTGAATATTAACATTAACCGGCTTAACGAGGTGCTTGATGCGCAAATTTCAAGTTTCCCTAAAGTAAGCGGCAGCGAAATTTACTTAACTACTGGTGCAAACAGTACTTTGCAAAAAGCTCAAACCTATCTTAAAGAATTTAAAGATGAATTTGTATCGGTGGAGCATATATTGCTTAGCGTTTTAAATGCCGGCGACAAAACCAGTTCGATACTCAAGGATGCCGGAGCTACAGAAAAAGACCTCAAAAAAGCTATTGTAGAACTGCGGGGAAATAACCATGTTACCGATCAAAATGCAGAGGCAACTTATAATGCCCTTAACAAATACGCCCGCAACCTGAACGAATATGCTGAAAGCGGCAAGCTTGATCCTGTTATTGGAAG
>JAYVNR010000066.1:0-6777 GCA_043758305.1 Pedobacter sp.
AGCCCAACATCGCTTATTTCCCGCAAAGGGTTATCACGCATGTTCTGTTCAAAAACAAAAACATAGGTTCCTTTGGCAGGGAATTTATAGGTTTCGGCAAACGGCAACTGATAGCTGTACAAATTGCCCGACCCTTTTCCAAGCCATTCCCCATCCGGGTATGCCAGCTGGAATTCTTTGCGAATTGCCAATTGCTTCATACCTGGCCCTTTGAGATGGATCAGAATAAAAATATTGGAATATTTATAATCTGAAGTGTGCCTGAGATTAAAATACAGCTTATACGATTTGGTGTTATCCTCAATTTTAACCGGGACGCTTATTTTGTTGATATAGCTCCAGTTGTGGTTGGCAATAAGCTGATTGGTATCTGAAACAGCATTATCATTACAAGCCGAAAACAGCCCTGCAAGAAAAAGAACCCATATAATAACTATATTTTTATTAGCCATTATCTGTAGGCTTTGGCCGGTTCTTGTTATTGTTAAACCTCCGCTTGTCTCTATTGCGGTTGGGGTTAGCTGCTATTGGCTGAGACGGTGAGTCAGGCTGTGGCGATGCTCCTGCCGAGCTAACATTTGGAACTGTATTTTGAGGCCGGGATGCGCCATTTGCCTGGTTGGTGCCTTGTGGCCTGTTTTTATTGCGATTATTGTTATTACCTTTCTTTTTGTTCCTATTGCGGTCATCAAGGCGGGTCAAGCTATCCTGCCCAACTACATTTTCATAATCCAGGACTTTATCCACCACACTATTTTCCAGCTCCTCGCTTTCTTCTTTTAAATTATCTGGCTTTATGCCCTCGCGGTTTAGGCGAAGGATTTCTTTGACACGAAGAGCAGGAACAGGTATCCAGTTATCATCATTTGGATAACTGAACCACATTAGTTTTTTGAAAATATCCGTTTTCTGCAATCGTACAGAACCGAGCGCAGTTTCAAGCCTGTCTACATTATCCGGGATGTCTCTAAGGGCATCCATATAGGTATCAAGCTCGTAATTGAGGCAACATTTAAGCTTGCCGCATTGCCCGGCTAATTTTAGTGTGTTCAACGATAGGTTTTGATATCGTGCCGCAGAAGTAGAAACGGTTTTAAAGTCTGTAAGCCAGGTAGAACAGCAAAGTTCCCGGCCGCAAGAACCTATCCCGCCTAAGCGGCTCGCTTCCTGGCGCATACCAATCTGGCGCATTTCTATCCGGATACGAAAGTCTGAAGCCATCTTTTTTATCAGCTCCCTGAAATCCACTCGGCCTTCGGCAGTATAATAAAATGTTGCTTTGGTTTTATCACCCTGATAATCAACATCACTAAGCTTCATAGATAAGCCAAGCGCAATGGCAAGCTTCCGGGCACGGTGCATGGTTTCCCATTCTGCATCTTTTGCAGCCTTCCATTTATCCACATCTGCGGGGGTAGCCCGGCGATATATTTTCTTGCTTATATCTTCCAGTTTAAGGTGCTTCTTTTTTATCTGCATCCGAACCAGCTCGCCAGTTAGTGAAATATGGCCAATATCATATCCGCCTGTTGTTGTTTCAACTGCTACAAGCTCGCCATTTTCAAGATAAAGATGTTCGTGATTGATAAAAAAATCTTTGCGGGAACCTTTGAATTTAACCTCTACAACATTGAAGGCTTTATAGTTAGATGGCATATCCATATTAGATAGCCAGTCGTAAACATCTAATTTGCTGCAGCCATTAGTAAGGCAAGAGCCATTACTTTTGCAGCCAGCAGGCGCACATCCGCCTGTTGAGCAACTTCCACATCCCATTTAGTTTATATATTGAGTCCCCGTGGGGAGCGTGTCAAATTTTAAAATTTTTATAAATTGTAAAGATACATCTAAAAATAGAATTTTTGGATTGGCATTGCGCTCCACATGGTAATGCGATTTTTCCAATTCATTGATTAGTGCTTCTGCTTTTGCAAGATTAATCGCTGTACTGAATTTGCCTATAAATTCCATTTCTGCGGCTGGCAAATGAACAAGGCTTTTAGCCCCGCTAAGCAGCATTATGCTTTCGCGGATCAGTTTAATGCCATACCGCAACAGGTTTTTCTGATTTTCCCTACCGAGCTTTGCTAACACATCTACAAGGTCGACTATTTGTATCCCTTTATTGCCAATACATAACCGAAGCCAACTAACCAGCAAGTCAAAATGGTTGTTTTCTCCATTTAAACTGTTTAAAGCAGTTTGCAAACTGCCGTCGCTCAGGTATGCTGCCCGCGAAGCCAGCACGGGTTCAATAGCAAACTGTTCTACAAGACAACGCTCAATATCATTATCTGTAAGCCGGTTGATTTTAACTAATTGTGTTCGCGATAAAATGGTATTTAACACCTGGTCCTGATTTTGAGCTACCAACAGGAATAAGGTTTTTTGAGCGGGCTCCTCTATTATTTTTAATAAGGCATTGCCCTGCTTATCCAAATATTCTGGAAGCCACATTATTAGCACTTTATATTCAGCTTCAAAAGGCTTAAGGCTTAACTTCTGGATAATATGATGGCATTCTGCTATGTTGATATTAGCTTGTTTGTTTTCGGCGTCCAGATGGCTACGCCATTCATCCAACCCAAGGTACGGATTAGACAAAAATGCCTCACGCCAGTCTGCAACAAACGTTGTTGCAGTATCTTCTTTGTGCTTCGCGAAAAAAGGATAAGAAAAGTGCAGATCGGGATGTATCAGCTTTTGGTATTTCCGGCAGGAAGAACACTCCCCGCAGCTATCATCGGGCAATCTTGCCTGGCATGAAATAAATTGTGCATATGCTAAAGCTAAGGGCAAACTTCCCGATCCCTCGGGCCCGAGAAAAAGCTGGGCATGGCTTACCCTGTTATCTTTCACCGTTTGTATAAGGTGCTGTTTAACCTGTGCCTGCCCTACTATATCACTAAATTGCATGTTTGCAAAATAAAAAATAGATGTGAGATTGGAGATAGGAGATTTGAGAAATGCAATAGCTTAAAGGTATCTTTAGCCATGCGTTTGGTACTTCTATCTCACATCTCAGCCTTCAAATCTCCCTTATGCCACGCATAATGGCTTTTGACTACGGCACCAGGCGGATTGGCATTGCAGTTACAGATCCTCTGCAGATTATAGCTACCGGACTTGATACTGTGCATCCTAAAGATATTGTAGAATATTTGAAAAAGTACCTGCTAATAGAGCAGATAGAGCTATTTATTGTGGGCGAGCCTAAACAAATGAATGGCACCGCTTCGCAATCGGCACCTCATGTAAAAGGGTTCATTACAACTTTGAAGAAAAATTTTCCGGATATACCTGTTCAAACAATTGATGAGCGATTTACCTCGAAAATGGCTTCGGAAACTATTGCCCGGAGTGGCCTCAAAAAATCCGACAGGCGAAATAAAGAACGGGTCGATACTATTTCTGCCACTATCATCCTGCAATCGTACATGGAAAGGAAAGCTTTCTGACTTTCACACAGCATGGGCAGCCTTAGATAGGTTTTTATCCATAAAAAATCAAATGCCTACCTTTGCCACATGGAACTAAATAACGATGCGCTCCAACACTACCTGGAGCAACATTGTGATGAGGAGCCTGGATTGCTTCAACACATTAACAGGCAAACACACCTAAAAGTGCCTATGCCACGTATGCTATCGGGCCATTACCAAGGGCGCTTGCTTAGCATGTTGAGCAAATTGCTTAGCCCAAAATCTATCCTGGAAATAGGTACATATACCGGCTACGCTACTCTTTGCCTTGCAGAAGGGCTTTCAGATAAGGGCATACTCCACACCATAGATATAAACGAAGAGCTGGCGGAACGTGTAAAGCCCTGGTTTGAAGAATCGGGCTTGAAAGAAAAAATCAATTATCATATCGGCAACGCTATCAACATAATACCAAATCTTACAGAGGTTTTTGATTTGGTTTTTATTGATGCTGATAAGAAAAACAATGAGATTTATTACGACCTTGTATTAGATAAAGTTAGGCCGGGTGGGTTAATAATTGTTGATAATGTTCTATGGAGCGGGAAAGTAGTGGCACGGGATAACGATCCGGATACGGTTGCTATCTGCAATTTTAATAGAAAAATTACAAAAGACCATCGGGTAAAAAAGATAATTTTGCCGGTTCGGGATGGTTTAATGTTGATTCAGAAAATTTAAAACTATGCTAAAAAGATTGATAACAATATGCCTGATAGGTATGTGGGGAACAGCTTTCGGGCAATCGGCAGCTTCCAAATACATTGAATTATACAAAGAAGAAGCTGTAAAAAAAATGAACCAGTATGGCGTGCCTGCCAGTATTATACTTGGCGTTGCCATACATGAATCTGGCAGCGGTACCAGCAAAATTGCAAAATACCTCAATAACCATTTTGGTAAAAAAGGAAAGAACACCAGCACAGAAATACATTCTGCATACAAAGGGTATAACAATGTTGGCGAATCGTATGATGATTTTATCAGGACCTTGCAAATACATTCTCAATTCAATAAACTATTTGCCAAGTATGGCGTAAACGACTATAAAAATTGGGCATTGGGCATTCAGCGGGGAGGGTATGCTTCAAGCAAAACATGGGCAAGCCAGGTTTTAGCCATAATCTCCAAATACCACTTATATCAGTACGATGCGCCCCAGCAGAGCAACCAGTTAGCCTACTTAAAGCCAAATGAACCAGAAACTGGTGGAGCAACAGAAGACATAAAAGTTTACAAAGTTAAAAGTGGCGATACGTTGCTGGAGATTGCTAAAAAATTCGGGACATCTGTTAATTCTCTTCGTACTAAAAATGAAATAAAAGGTTCAAATCTTAGTATTGGGCAGCAGTTAAAACTATAAATGGCAATAAAAAAATACCTTTATATTCTAACGTGCCTATTTATCTTGTTTGCGGCCTGCAGCAAAAAAATAATCCAGCAAAAGCCTTCCAAGCAGGTTACAACTGAGGCAAAACCATCCCAGCCTACTAATAATATCCTAATTAAAAAATATTCAGCAACAGAATATATCGAGCGGTTTAAAAGTATCTCAATATCTGAGATGAACCTGTATGGCATACCCTCCAGCATCACTATTGCCCAAGGGCTTCTTGAATCCGGCAATGGAAATGGATCGCTTGCCCGCGAGGCGAATAATCATTTCGGCATAAAATGCAATTCAGACTGGAAAGGCAAAACCATACTTAAGGATGATGATATAAAAGATGATTGTTTCAGGGTTTATAATTCGCCTGAAGAGTCCTACAGGGATCACTCCGAGTACCTGAAAAGAAAGCGGTATTCTGCATTATTTGAGTTAGACAAAAACGATTACAAGGGCTGGGCCTACGGATTGAAACAAGCCGGGTATGCTACAAACCCTCAGTATGCAGAATTGCTTATCAGCATTATAGACAGGTATCAATTATACCAATACGATAAAAAAGAGAATCCTATTGAGAAAATAAAACGCGAGGATAAAGTATTGACCGAAATAACAAAAGAGATCCCACAGGAAGCACTAAAAGCTGAAGCCAAGGCACCGGTAGCTATGAAAATTTACGAGGTCAAGGCTGGCGATACACTTTACGCTGTAAGCCAACGTTTTAATATTTCAACAGCCGACCTGAAAATTTTAAACAACATTCAGGGCGAGGATTTAAAACCAGGCCAGTTGTTACTGGTTTCTAAATAGGTTAAAAAGAGTTAAAATAATAAACTAATTGTTTGAAAACTGTTCATTTATTCGGGTTTTAATTCAATAAAATACTTTCCTTGAAAAAAGCTTTTGCTCTTCTATTTTTTTTCGCATCATTTATACCCCGCCTATTTGCCCAGGAGCCCGTTCAGGGAATTATTTTTGATCGCGACAGCAAAGAACGGCTTACACGGGTGTACATCTACAATACCAGGACGCATAAAGGTTTTTATAATAATAGCCGGGGAGAATTTTATACTGATGCCGCAAAAGGCGATACACTTGTTGCCGCCTTGCAGGGATATCGGGTTGATACAGCCACTGTAAAAACCCAAAATACTATCCTTATCTACTTAAAACGGCTAACAATTATTTTAAAAGATGTAACAGTGACTGATACCTTAAATACGCCAGCCGGACAATTAGCGAAGAACAAAAAAGAATACGAGGATATCTACCGTAAAGGCAATTCTAAAGATCTGCTCAAAATTGGTGGCGGCAATAATGTAGGTGTAGGGCTAAGTATTGATGCCCTTTGGAGCCTGTTTAGCAGGGAAGGGAAGAACTCTCGTTATTTGCAACAAATTTTAGAGCGGGATTACCGCGAAGCAATGATAGATTACAGGTACACCAGTACTGTAGTTAGTAAAGCCACTTCTTTGACCGGAAAAAAACTGGCAGATTTTATGCAGCAATACCGACCAACATATTACTTTATTGCAGAAGCAAATGATTATGCGCTTATAGGCTTTATCCGTACCAGTTATCAAAAATATTTGAAAGACCCTTCTTCCCGAAGGCTGCCTCCGCTTACTTCTAACCCATAATGGGCTTTCCAGTTATTCATGTTCCCTTTTTAAAGCCCAATGGCATGGCTTTATTCCCTTTTATACTAATAAGGGTTGAAGGATACAAAAATGATAAGCAGCTTATCAATCACGAAAAAATCCATCTGTGGCAGCAATTAGAGTTATTGGTTGTGCCATTTTACATATTGTATATACTAAACTATGCTTTAAATCTTTTACGGTATAAAAATCATGACGATGCCTACAGGAATATTTTATTTGAAAGAGAAGCCTACGCTAATGATGC
>JAYVNR010000067.1:0-6776 GCA_043758305.1 Pedobacter sp.
GGGCTTTTTGTGTTATCGATTTTTTAGACTGGAATAACATTTATATGTAATATTTTTTACAGGAAAATTTTTGGCATAAAGTTGGTATAAAACTTTTAAAATTAAATGAAATGGATTCGTGCAGAAGTGTTTTCGTTATAGATGATTACCCGATCAATTTACAGATTGCAGAGATATTTTTAAGGAAGCAGGCGTTTTTTGATAAAATACATTCCTATATGGAAGCTGAAAAAGCTCTTGCCCATATAGAAAGCCATCGCAACAATGCCGAAATTCTTCCGGATGTAATATTGCTTGATATTGAGATGCCGATTATGGATGGTTGGAGATTTCTCGACCGGTTTGAAGATGTATTGCCACATTTGCAAAAAGCGGCTGAAGTATTTGTGATCTCTTCTACAATAGACTACTATGAAAGGCAAAGAGTTAAAAGATATCCATCAGTGAAGGGTGTGTTCCCAAAACCTTTAGATGACAATATTATCCATGATATTGCCGCCCTTTATTTAGCATCTGTAGGATAAAATAGGCTTATTAGGCAGCAAGCCGATGCTTTACTTTGCTTATTATTTCTCTGGGGTTTAGAGGCTTTGCAATAAAATCGTCTGGTGCGCCAGATAATTTTAAAATATCCCCAAGCTCCCTTAACTCAGAAATCAAAATTACATTGGTATCCAGTTCCGATCCTTTTATGTACCTGCACAATTCCCGTCCATCATGTTCTCCTATCGTTCTGTCAAGCATTATCAAATCAGGCTGCACCAAACGGATAGTATCTAACAACAAATAAGAATCCGAAAAGCCTAAAACTGTATAGCCTTCCTGCTTAAGCAAATACCTGAGATGATATAGCTCCTCTTTATCATCATCAGCAATAAGGATAGTTTTTTTCATATTTTTATCACATCAAATAGTATTCCTTAAGCTATTGCAAATTAGCATGTTAGCGAAATTGTGGATAACTTGCCGTGTTGTGGAAAAGAACCGATTCTAAAACGCATTTACTCTGAATATTACGTAATATCTTCATCGCTATAGTACTTTCTAAAACCTTAACATCGGGCATGGTAATACTGGCAATGACCAAACGGTATGCCTACAAAATTTAGATACCATGAATATCCAGAAGGCAATAAGCATATTCGAATTGCTTTTCCTACTTTTTCTATAGACTAAAAAATAAACGTCCATTTTCAGCCAGATTTGTTAATTTTGCACTTGGTTTTCAATAAAACATGTCTGCACAGCTTAAAGATAAATGCCAGTCGCTTGGCGCTCTTTCAAATCTTCCACCTCAGGAAGCACTCGTAAAACTGGCTCAGGAATTTGCTGGAAAAATAGTTTTTTCTACCAGTTTTAGTTGGGAAGACCAGGCAATTACACATTTGCTGGCAGAACAAAATCTGCCTGTAAAAATATTCACTCTTGATACTGGGCGTCTGTTTGAAGAGACATACTATGTTTGGAGCCGAACAAAAGAACAGTATGGAGTAGGCATCCACGCTTATTATCCTAATGATGAAGCACTCCAATTGTTCGTTTCAGAAAAAGGCCCAAATTCTTTTTACGAAGCTGTAGCAAACCGCAAAACCTGTTGTGGCATACGCAAGGTAGAGCCATTGCGGCGGGCGCTTGCAGGCAACGAGCTTTGGATTACCGGGCTTAGGTCTGAGCATTCGCCCGAAAGAGAAAACCTGCCACAACTAGAGTATGACGATAGCAACAACATTATCAAATACCATCCGATTTTGCATTGGGGCACAGAAGAATTAAAATCGTTCATCTATACAAATGGGATCCCATACAACACCCTGCACGATAAAGGTTTTGTAAGCATTGGCTGTGCTCCATGCACACGTGCAGTACGCCCGGGCGAAGATTTTAGGGCTGGCAGATGGTGGTGGGAGAATACATCAACAAAAGAGTGCGGGCTGCACTCACATTCATAAACAGCAATTATGCCTCACTATAAACTAGACTATTTAGATCAGTTAGAATCAGAATCTATCCACATTATGCGTGAGGTTGCAGGCCAGTTTGAAAAGCCTGCACTGCTTTTTTCAGGCGGAAAAGATTCTATTACACTAGTTCAGTTAGCGCTCAAAGCTTTTAAGCCGGGCAAAATACCATTTCCGCTTGTGCACATAGATACGGGCCACAACTTTCCGGAAGCACTGGCCTATAGAGATAAAATGGTGGAAGAATTAGGCGCAAAGTTGATTGTGCGCTATGTGGAAGATACCATAAAAGCACGTGGCTTAAAAGAACCTATCGGGAAATTTGCCAGCCGAAATGCGCTACAAGCCTACACACTTTTAGATACCATTGAGGAATTTGGTTTTGATGCGTGTATTGGCGGTGCACGCCGTGATGAAGAAAAAGCCCGGGCCAAAGAGCGCATTTTTTCCGTTAGGGATGAGTTTGGCGCATGGGACCCAAAAAAGCAGCGCCCCGAGCTTTGGAACTTATATAACGGTAAAATCCATAAAGGCGAAAATATGCGGGTATTCCCGATAAGCAACTGGGTTGAACTTGATGTTTGGAATTATATCCAACGCGAAGGCGTTGAGCTTCCTTCAATATACTTTGCCCACGACCGGGAGGTTTTGGTGCATGGTGAACATCTCGTGGCTATGTCGCCCTTTATCAGGATTGATGAGGGCGATGAAATAGTTACTCGCCGTGTGCGCTACCGCACCGTTGGCGATATGACTTGTACTGCCGCAGTAGAATCTACCGCATCAAGCATTGATGATATCGTTAACGAAATAAACCTCACCATGATAAGTGAACGCGGAGAAACCCGTATAGACGATCAGGTATCTGAAGCGGCAATGGAAGACAGAAAGAAAAACGGATACTTTTAAAACAGATATGAGTATTGAGATGTGAGATATGAGACAACCCTCAAATCGCATATTATAAAGCATTAAACAGGGCTAAGCGCCCAGTCTCAAATCTCAATACTCATATCTCATATCTAACCCCACATGGATTTACTAAGATTTATAACTGCAGGCAGCGTTGATGATGGCAAAAGCACATTAATTGGGCGTTTGCTGTATGATACAGGTTCTATAAAAGTTGATCAGCTTGCTGCTATCCAAAAGCAGAGCAAGAATAAAGGCGAAGGAGAAATTGACCTTGCATTATTTACCGATGGCTTGCGGGCCGAAAGGGAACAAGGCATTACCATTGATGTTGCATACAAATATTTCAATACAGAGAAACGCAAGTTTATCATTGCCGATGCTCCCGGCCATATACAATACACCCGCAACATGGTTACAGGTGCATCCAACTCTGATTTGATCATCATATTGGTTGATGCCCGCCTGGGCGTGATCGAACAAACTCGCCGCCATAGCATCATTGCAAACTTGTTGCAAATACCGCATGTAGTAGTAGCTGTAAACAAAATGGATATGGTTGCCTACTCGGCAGATGTATATGCCAAAATTCTTATTGAATACAAAAGAATTGCAGATCAGCTTGGCATTAAGGATGTGACTTTCATACCGATTTCTGCCCTTGATGGAGACAATATCGTTGTGCCTTCGGTGAACATGTCATGGTACGAAGGCGGCACATTACTTGATCTTCTTGAAAAAGTTGATGTTATAAACGATATAAACCATACCCATGCCCGATTCCCGGTGCAATATGTCATCCGCCCGCAGAGCGATGGCCTGCACGATTATCGCGGCTACGCAGGTAAGATCATAAGTGGCACTTATAAAAAAGGCGATAAGGTAATAGTTCTTCCAGAAGGCATCCCTTCTACAATAGATGCTGTTGAGATTAATGGAGAAGAAGTGGATGAGGCGTATGCACCTCAAAGTGCGGTGATACGGCTAACAGATAATATTGATATTAACAGAGGAAATGTGCTTGTAAAAGCCGATAACCAGCCTGAAACAGAACAGGAAATTGAAGCTACGCTGTGCTGGATGGACTCCCGCCCCTTGCTGCCAGGCAATAAATATCTTTTGCAGCTTCATAGCAAAACCGTGAGGTGCGTAGTTAAAGAACTCCATTACAAGTTGGATGTGAACACTTTAGAAAAGCAAACCGGTATTGAACAAGCTGGACTTAACGATATTGTGACAGTTAGTTTAAAGACAGCTTCACCTGTTGTTTTTGATCCCTACAATGAGCTCAGAGTTAATGGAGGGGCTATTTTAATTGACGAAACCGCCTATCTAACCGTTGCTGGCTGTATGCTAAAATAAATTTTTGAGGTTTTATTTGTTTTTTCCAAAATCTAATTCCTTTAAATTCGTTAATTTCAGGAAAATTTTCTTGTTATGGGCGATTTATCCAATTCCTCCAACTATAGTTTTCTGCTAAAAAAGATTGATGAGTTTATACGCAAGTATTATCTCAACAAAATTATAAGAGGCACCATCTATCTGGCAGCTACCTTATTTGCCAGTTATATACTTGTGACCTTTGCCGAGTATTATGGAAACTTTAATCCTGGTATTAGAACTGCGCTATTTTATGCATTTATTGGGATCAACGCATTCATCGTTGTCCGATGGATAGCTATACCAGCTTCCTCTTACTTAAAGCTTGGAAAAGCAATTTCTTATGAACAGGCTTCTGAGATAATAGGCGAACATTTTACTGATGTTAAGGATAAATTGCTTAACACGCTTCAGCTTAAAAAGCTTTCTGTTGAAAGTACACAACATTTAGCACTTGTTGAGGCGAGCATTAACCAGAAAATCGACCAGCTTAGCCCGGTTCCATTTACTTCTGCTGTTAAAATACAGGAAAACAGGCGCTATATAAAATATGCATTGGCACCTTTTATTGTTATATTGATTATTGCTTTTAGTGCGCCGGCAATTTTTAGCGAAAGCACAGAACGCTTATTGAACCATGACAAGCGTTTTATTAAAAAAGCACCATTTCAATTTGTCCTGCTCAACAATAAATTATCAGCAGTAGAGGGAGATGATTATACACTGCAAGTTAAGCTAACCGGCAATGAAATACCTCAGGATATTTATTTAGAAGATGGAGCAAATAGCTTCAAGCTTACCAAAGAAAATATTGTACGCTTCAATTACACCTTCACAAATATACAGAAGAGCAAAAAAATCAGGCTTACAGCTGGCGAATATGCATCTGATGAATATGCTATTGAGGTTAAGCGCAAGCCATCATTACTGAACTTCGATGTTTACCTGCAATATCCATCTTATTTAGGTAAACAAAATGAAACCCTGAACAATTCAGGAGATCTTACAGTACCGGCAGGCACACGTGTGAGCTGGAAATTTAAGGCAAAAAATGCCGATGCTATAGAAGTTGGCATTGGCAAAAGCACTTTGAGCCTTTTGCCCGCATCTCCAAATCAGTTTAGCTTTGTGTATCGTGCAATGGGCAACATACAATATACGCTAAAGCCTGTAAATAACGAGGTTATCAGCCATGATTCTGTTGTATATAAACTTGATGTTATACCCGACCTGAGCCCATCCATACAAATTGAAGAACGGCAAGATTCGGTTAATAGCAAGCTTAAGTTTTTTGTAGGGCAGGTTAATGATGACTACGGTTTTACTAAGCTTAATTTTAATTACAGGGTTCTATCCAATGATAAAGCGCAAAAATATGCTGTAAAACCAATAAGCTTTGATAGGAATTCCATTCAGAGCAGCTTTTTTCATGCTTGGGATGCAAATGATATTAAAGCAGAACCTGGCCAGCAGGTTGAATATTTCTTTGAGGTTTTCGATAATGATGGCGTACATGGGCCTAAAAGCTCTCGCTCTGCTACCAGAATGTTAAAGATGCCAACACAGGAGGAGATGGAAAACAAAATATCCGAATCTTCAGCATCAGTAAAACAGAAAATGGAGGAGGCTATCAAACAGGCAGCGCAACTTGAAAGCGGGGCGAAAAAAGCAGCTCAAAACCTGATGAACAAACGTGAGCTTACCTTTGAAGAGAAAAAACAAATTGAGCAGCTTTTAGAGAAACAAAAAAACCTTGAAGCGCTTGTAAAAGACATCCAGAAAGAAAACAAACAAAACTTATTTGACCGACAGGATGCTAACAAGCAACAAAGCCAGGAAATGCTTGATAAGCAGAAGCAGATTGAAGATCTTTTTAATAATGTGCTTGATGAAAAAACAAAAGAACTGCTAAAAAATATTCAGCGGCTGCTAGAACAGAATAATAAAAACATGACTCAGGAAGAGCTGTCTAAAATGCAAATGGATAACAAGTCTTTGCAAAAAGAGCTTGATAGGATTCTGGATTTATATAAGCAACTGGAGTTTGATCAAAAGCTCACAGAATCCATCGACAAGCTGAAGGATATGGCTAAAGAACAACAGAAGCTTAGCGAAGAGACCAAACAAAAAGATGCGGAAAAGCAAGATAATAAGCAAAAAGCCGCAGATGCCGATGCCTTGAAGCAAAAACAGGATGAACTGAGCAAAGATTTTAAAGACCTGCATAAAGACCTCTTAGATCTTGAACAAAAAAATGAAGAACTGAGCCAAAAAGGAGATTTCAAAAATCCTGAAAAGGAACAGGAACAAATTGAGCAACAACAACAACAAAGCTCTAAAAACCTGGAAAACAAAAGCATGCAAAAAGCTGCACAAAACCAGGAGAAAGCTGCACAGCAGATGAAAGAAATGAGCGAAAAGATGGAGCAGATGCAGCAACAGGAAGAGCAGGAGGAAAATCAGGTAAACATGCAAAACCTTCGTGATATTCTGGATAAGTTAGTAAGCTCGTCTTTTGATCAGGAA
>JAYVNR010000068.1:0-2118 GCA_043758305.1 Pedobacter sp.
GGCGCTTATTTTAATTTAAAAAATTATTTCGCTTCGGAATCAAAACGCCTGAATATTGAAAAGCCACAAATTGATAAAAGCGTATCTAAAAATGCCGAACTGGAAAGAAAGCAGCTCAATATTGGAAATTGGGATGCCGAGCTAAGGCTTTTTTCCGAGTCTGATATTAATAAGCCCGCATGGAAAGACAGCTATGCTACAGTTCAATCGCCAGAAAAAATTATTTACACAGCAATTGATCCCGGTATGCGCACCCGCAAAATTATAGTTGCAAAAAGCGTGGATGGCAAAATAAAACAGATTGAAATACTAAATCAAATAGATAACATTTTGTATTCGTCGTCAGAGCAGTTAGATTATTACCCAGATTCGATATACATAATAATGAAAAAACAGGATGTTGTGCTTATTGGGCTTAATAATTATACCATCTCCGGGCGTACAGTTAAATAATATCCCTCCAATATTCAAAACAAAAAATCGTTAAAATACCCTGAAAAGATATATGAAAAGATTTTTTGGAGCTGTTGCAGCTTTTATAATGCTTACCGGCTTTTCCGTTGAAAATCCAATGGCAAAAACAGAACGCCTTGATTGGTTTAAGGAGGAGTTTTTATCACGGATAAATGGTTTACGGCAAAGGGGATGCAATTGCGGAAACTTATACATGCCTCCGGTTGGACCTGTTAGCTGGAATACAGAATTAGAAACAGCAGCTTACTGGCATGCCAAAGATATGTCAGAAAGAAAATATTTTAGTCATGTAAGCCTTGACGGGAAGAAGCTTATGGAACGGGTTTCTGCAAGCGGATATAGTTTTGCCGGCTATAAAAGCTATTCAATTGGCGAAAATATAGCTCAGGGCCAACGCTCTATAAAAGAGGTTATGGATGCCTGGATTAGAAGCGAGGGCCACTGCAAGAACTTAATGGCTCCTGCATTTAAAGAAATGGGGGTGGCTATTGTAGGAAATTATTACTGGGTACAAGATTTTGGTGGCAGAGAACCTTTTAAAACCCAGGCTGCTGTAAACAAATATTAACAGATTATTTATTATCCAGGTTAGCCAAGTAAACTTTGGCTTTTTTAATCTCAGAAACAAGATCAGTGCGTGTAGGATTTGTATCCAGCACTTTTTGTAAATCCGTGATACAAGCTTTGTAAGCCGCTGCAGAGGCTATTTTATCGTAAACCTTGGTAGATTTCTGGCTTTTAAGTATGCCCAGATCACGGTAGGCAATGCCCCGGTTCTGAAAATATTTTAAATCTTCATTGTTCAATTCTATCGCTTTGCTGAAATCTCTGATACTAGCCTGCAATAATTGTTCGCGTTCAGGGTACGGCAGAGTCGAATTAAACTCCGTAGCCATATTATCACGGGCTTTGCCACGGTAATAATATGCAGAGATTTCTTTTGGCCTTAATGATACCACTTTGCTGAAAGAGCTTACTGCTTTTGGATAATTTGAAGAGTGATAATATGAGTATCCTAAAATGTATAACACGTCGGCATTAGCGCTATCAGCTGGCAAAGCTTTTTCCAGATGCGTAACGGCAAGTTTAAAATCGCCGTCTAAGAGAGCTTTTCTGCCTAAAAGCACATATGGATTTTCTGCCGAAGGACCTTTTTGAGCCTGAGCTGTAGTACTAATAACGATAACTAATAATAGAAAATTGGCAATAGATCTCATTAATTTCTTTGTTTGTTAACCCACAAATAACGCAACATAGTTACAATTATTCTAAATGAATTATTTTAAAAAGCATATTGCTATAATACACCTTGATTTTTATTTTAAATATAAGGTAGATTTATCCCTGCAACAAGCAATCACGTTATTTGTTGCAAATAGCCCAACTGACTTTTTTACAGGAACAATTGCCAAGAAAAATAAAATACCTCAATACAGTACTAAATTAAAAGAAGATTTATGCTTGGCACAAGCATTGTAATTAGTATTGTTCCTTAAATTTTATTAAGTGGAATTAGGATCCACTGTCACAATGGCGTTTACAAAATAATTAATGAGCAACGACCTTTTCGATTTTAACCAGGCACTACCGGCTATAAATGAAGATACAGAATTCTTTCCCCTGATGTCTCAGGAAGATGAAGAG